>DPMO01000052.1 GCA_003541445.1 Clostridiales bacterium
GATCCCTCGGCGCTTTGACGATTGGTGTTGTCACCCGTCCGTTCTCCTTTGAGGGTCACCGTCGGTCCTCCCAGGCCGAGCAGGGCATCGATAATCTGCGCGATGAGGTCGATACCCTCATCGTCATCCCGAACGACCGTCTCCTTCAGATCGTCGAGCGGCGGACCTCGATGATGGAGGCCTTCCGCATCGCCGACGACGTCCTTCGCCAGGGGGTGCAGAGCATCTCCGACCTTGTGGCCATCCCCGGGTTCATCAACCTCGACTTCGCGGACGTCCGGGCGGTCATGGCCAACACCGGCTCGGCCCTCATGGGCGTGGGCGTCGCCTCCGGCGAGACGAGGGCCGCCGACGCCGCACGGGCGGCCATCTCCAGCCCGCTCCTGGAGACCTCGATCGTCGGGGCCAAGGGCCTTCTCCTGAACATCACCGGAGGCGAAGACCTCACCCTCTTCGAGGTCAACGAGGCGGCCGAGATCGTCACCGAGGCGGCCGACGAGGAGGCCAACATCATCTTCGGCGCGGCCCTGGACGAGTCCATGGAGGACGAGGTCCGGGTCACGGTCATCGCCACGGCCTTCGACGACAAACCGAAGAAGAAGCGGCGCGACCAGACGGAGCTGGAGATAAAGCCCTTCTCGGCCGAAGACCTCGAAGTCCCGACCTTCCTGAGGAAGAGGGAGTAGCCGCCGCCCCCGGCGGGGAGTCGTTCTTCCCCGAGCGCTCCCGAGCCCGGTCGCAAAGCCCGTGAACGTGCCGCCGCCCTGCACCAGCCCCCGACAGAATCCCCGCCCCTGACCGGTTATAATGGCCGGGCGTCCCCAATAGGGTGTATGTCAGGACAGCGTCGGGGGGCCAAGCCTTGCGGTACGTCTACGCGGACATCCTCTTCCTCGTCAACTTCATCTTCAACTTCTCCCTGCTCTACCTCGCCGGGCGCCTGGCCGGGGCGCCCGTTGCCGGGCGCCGGCTGACCCTCGCCGCCGCGCTCGGCGGGGCCTACGGCGTGGCCTCCCTGTACCCCTCGCTCTCCTTTCTCATGAGCCTCCCGGCCAAGATGCTCGCTTCCGGCCTGATGGTCGCTGTCGCCTACCCGACGCCGCGCCTGGGTCCCTTCTTCCGCCTGCTGGGCCTCTTCTACCTGAGCGCGTTCGTCGTGGGCGGGGCGTCGATGGCTTGGAACTACCTCACCACCGGGTCGGCGACGGCCCTCACGGGTGCGGGTTCCCGCCCGCTCGGCCTGCCGGCCGTCCTTCCGGCGGCCCTGTTCGCCGGGGTCCTTCTTCACTGGGCCGTGGCCGCCGGGCGTGAGCGGCGGCGCATCCTCTCCTGCTGTGTGCCCTGCCGGGTCGTGGTGGGAGCAGTCCAGGTGGAGTTCCCCGCCCTGGTCGACACGGGGAACCGGCTTCGAGACCCCCTGTCGGACTCGCCGGTGGTCATCGTCGAGTACCCCGCCCTGGACCGGCTCCTCCCGCCGGAGTTCGGGCCGGTTTGGCAGGCTTCCGACGAGGACGAGCCCGACATCTCGGGCCTTGTCGCCGCCCTGGGGGGGACGCCGTGGTCGGCCCGGCTGAGGGTCATCCCCTTCACCTCTCTGGGTCGGGCCAGCGGGCTCCTGGTCGGGTTCCGGCCCGACGAGGTCATCGTCGGGCCGCAGGGCAGGACGGTCTCGCGGAAGGACGTCGTCGTCTGTCTCTCTCCGCGGCCCTTGTCGAGCGAGGGCAGCTACCGGGCCCTGATGCCGCCCGAGATACTGGAGGGCGACACGGCGGCCTGGGCGGGCTAGAAGGATTCTTCAGGGGGGAACTCTCGTGGACAGAGGGAAGGACTTCCGCTTCTCAACCAGGATGCGCTGGTCCCTCATCCTGACCCTTCACCGGTGGGCTCTTCTCCTCGGCTTCGAGGCGGCCAGGCCCTTCTGGTACGTCGGGACCGGTGAGGCCCTCCCGCCGCCCCTCACCGCCGACGAGGAGGCCTACCTGCTTTCGCGCCTGCGGAAAGGTGACAGGGAGGTTCGGAGCATCCTCATCGAGCGCAATCTCCGTCTCGTCGTCTACATAGCCAAGAAGTTCGACAACACCAGGGTCGGCATAGAGGACCTCGTGTCCATCGGGACGATAGGCCTCATCAAGGCTGTCAACACCTTCGACCCGAACCGTCGCATCAAGCTGGCGACGTACGCTTCCAAGTGCATCGAGAACGAGATCCTCATGTTCCTCAGGCGGAACCCGCCGCGGGCGGAGGTCTCCTTCGACGAGCCCCTCAACGTCGACTGGGACGGGAACGAACTCCTGCTTTCCGACGTGCTCGGGACGGAGCCCAACGTGACCTACAAGCAGCTCGAGGAGGAGGTCGACCGCGCCCTGCTCCGCAAGGCGATGACGAGACTCTCGGAGCGCGAGCAGATGATAATGCAGCTGAGGTTCGGCCTTCAGGACGGACGCGAGAGGACCCAGAAGGAGGTGGCCGACCGCCTGGGCATCTCGCAGTCCTACATCTCCCGCCTCGAAAAGCGCATCATAAAGCGATTGAGACAGGAAATGGCCGCGATGCAGTAGGCCGGCCCCTGCGCTCCCCCTGTCCGGCGACCCGGTTGGGAATAAATGTCCCGGGTCGAGGAAAGAATCATGGCTAGTCTATATAGCAGAAACTGGGAGCGGCAGGGGGAACTGGTCGTTGCTTGTCAACAAGGTCGAGATATGCGGTGTCAACACCTCCAAGCTTCCGGTCCTCTCCGCCTCCAAGATGCGGGAGCTCTTCGTCCGCATGAAGAAGGGCGACAGGACGGCCCGCGAGCAGCTCATCCACGGCAACCTCCGCTTGGTCTTGAGCGTCATCCAGCGCTTCAACAACAGAGGCGAGTACGTGGACGACCTCT
>DPMO01000063.1 GCA_003541445.1 Clostridiales bacterium
GCCGGACCCGGCTACCTCGTCGAAGGTTTCGGGGCGGGTATCCTGCTCGAATGCGGCAGCGGCGTCCTCTCGCGCCTCGTCGCCTACTGCGACTACGCCGACCTCGACGCCGTGGTTTTGAGCCACCTTCACTTCGACCACTGTTCGGACGCCTTCGTCCTTCGGTACGCTCTCGACGCCGCGGCCCGCTCGGGACGACTGGGCGCCCCGGTGCCCGTCTGGTGTCCGGCGGAGCCCGGCGAAGTGGCCGCCTTCATGACCTACAAGGACGCCTTGGAGGCCCGGACCATCCGGCCGGGCTCGAGCATGACCGTCGGCGGGATGACCGTCACCTTCCATCCCGCCCGGCACCCTGTCGAGACCTATCACGTCACCTTCGCCTCCACCGAGGCCCCTGACGACGGCCCGCTGCTCTTCTACACCGCTGACACGGAGTGGTACGACGGGCTGCCCGGGCTCGCCGGGAACTGCCGGGTCCTCATCGCCGAGGCCAGCCTCACCGCCCGCCAGGGAGCCCTCGCGACCTCGATAGGCCATCTCACCGCCGCCGAGGCCGCCCGCCTCGGCTCCCTGACCTCCGCCGAGCGGACGGTCCTCACGCACTACCCGCCCGACCGCGACCCGGCCGACATCGAGGCCGAGGCGGCCGAAGCCGTCGACCGGCCGGTGATGGTGGCCGTCGAGGGCCTGCGCGTCACCTGGCCTTAGCTCCGGGCGGCCGGGAGGTATGTGCCACCTTTTAGAGAAGATTGCGGCCCACGTGGATTTTCGTGGTGCATAAGGGAATCTGGTGGCATCTGTGGAAGATACCCAGGTCGAGTCTAGAGAGGTTCAGCCACACCACGCGCACCGCGGGAGCCCACGGGAGGGGCCGGCCATGAAGATTCCCAAGAAGCGCCTCGGTGAAGCCCTCGTCAGCGCTGGTCTGATAACGCCCGAGCAGCTCCAGCGAGCCATCGAGCTTCAGCGCGCGACCGGGAAGCGCATCGGTGAGGTCATCGTCAGCATGGGCCTCATCGACGAGGACCGGCTGGGCCGCGTGCTGGCCCAGGAGCTCGGCTTGCGGTTCATCCCCGAGCGGGAGATCGAGGTGAAGCCGGAGGCGGCCAACCTCATCAACGAGCAGGCCGCACGGCGTTACCGGGCCGTCCCCATCGACCGGCGGGGCCAGACCATCATCCTGGCCATGGCCGACCCGCAGAACGTGTTCGCCCTTGACGACGTGGCCTTCATCACCGGATGTGAGGTCGAGCCGGTCGTCACCACGGAGAAGGGTATCGACCGGGCCATCTACCTCGCCTACCGACGGGGCACTCCGACGGAGGACCTCGCCGAGTACCATGCGGCCTTGGCCCAGCGCCAGGCTGTCGACCCCGGCCGCGCGGAGGTTCCCGGTGCGCCTCCCGCCAAAGCGGCCGGCGCCCGGCCTGTGCGTCGGGCGCCGACGGGCAGGCCCAGGGAAGGCACCCGGGTGACTCCTCTCTTCCGGTCCGACCAGCCGGAGGAGGGAGCGGCCGGTGCCGGCGGGGAGGATGCGGCCGGGCGCTTCGCCGACATCGAGGCCGAGATAAGCGGCCTGCAGTTCAGGTCGCCGCCGGTCAGGACCGGCCCGCGGGCGGAGGCGGAGGGCGCCGACGAGGCCCCCATCATCAGGCTCGTGAACCAGATCATCGACCAGGCCATCGAGCAGGGCGCCACGGACATCCACATCGAGCCTGACGAGACCTTCTTCCGCGTCCGCTACAGGGTCGACGGCATGCTGCGGGAGGTCATGAACAGGCCCATCGAGCTCCACGCCCCGACGACCTCCCGCATCAAGATCCTGGCCTCGATGGACATCTCCGAGCGCCGGCTGCCTCAGGACGGGCGCATCCAGATCCGGGACAAGAAGCGGGACGTGGACCTCCGCGTCTCGAGCATCCCGACCATCTACGGCGAGAAGATCGTCTGCCGCATCCTCGACAAAAGGCGGACGATAATGAAGCTCGAGAACCTCGGCTTCCACCCCGACGACCTGCGGAAGTTCAAGGAGGCCATCTCCAAGCCTCACGGCATGGTCCTCGTCACCGGCCCGACCGGCAGCGGCAAGACCACGACCCTCACCGCCGCCCTGCGCGAGCTCAACGTCCCGGAGAAGAACATCGTCACCATCGAGGACCCTGTCGAGTACCAGATCCAGGGCATCAACCAGGTCCAGATAAACGAGAAGGCCGGCCTGACCTTCGCCCGGGGCCTCAGGTCCTTCGTCCGCCAGGACCCCGATATCATCATGGTCGGCGAGATACGTGACGCCGAGACGGCCGCCATCGCCGTCCGCTCCGCCCTGACGGGGCACCTCGTCCTCTCCACTCTCCATACCAACGACGCCGTCGGGGCGGTGTCGCGTCTCCTGGACATGGGCATCGAGCCGTTCCTTATCGCCTCCACCATCCTCTGCGTGGTCGCCCAGCGGCTGGCCCGGACCCTCTGCGCCAAGTGCAAGATACCCGTCGACCTGCCCGAGGGGGACCCGGCCCGCATCAGCCTCCAGCTCGAAGGGCCGGTGACCGTGTACGAGGCCCCCGGCTGCTCCACCTGCGGCGGGACAGGTTTCAAGGGACGGCTGGCCCTGTTCGAGATCCTGGAGATTACGCCCCGCCTCCGCCAGATGATCGCCAGGCAGGCCTCTGCCCAGGACATCACGGCTGAGGCCTTGAGGTCCGGCATGCGGACTCTCCAAAAGGACGGCATCGAGAAGGCCCTGGAGGGCCTGACGACCCTTTCCGAAGTGCAGCGGGTCACCTACGCTGAGGAGCTGACCTGATGACGGATTTCGACGGCACGAACGACCTTCTTCCGGATGAAGGGGCAAAGGCCGGTGCCGGGGCTCCGGACACCCTGGAGGAGCCGGAGGTGAGTTTCTCCGGGGCGGACCCGAGGCGGACGGAGTTCGACATCAACGACCTCCTGGAGGTGGCGACCGAGCGGGAGGCGTCAGACCTCATCATCACCGTCGACGCCCCGCCGACGATGAGGCTCCTCGGGGACCTCGT
>DPMO01000248.1 GCA_003541445.1 Clostridiales bacterium
TCGCACCACATCATGGGTGAGACGCCCTGGGACTTCACGCCCCAGACCCTCCAGGCGGCCATTGCCTACTGCGGGGGCCCGGCCGCCTTCGCCCGCCGCTACTTCGCCGAGATCCGCGAGGCCGTCCGGACGGGGATGTTCCACTGCGTGAGCCACATCGAGGCCCCCCGGAAGTTCGACTCCGGACCGGTGGGCCTGGGCCTCCCCCGACCGGCCTTCACCGGGGCCGAGGAGGTCTGGTGGGAGGAGCTCCAGCAGACGCTGGAGACGATGGCCCTGTGCGGCGTCGCCCTGGAGTACAACACCGGAGGGCTGGCCACCTGGGGCCGTCCCTACCTCTCCCCCGAGACCCTGGCCGAGGCCGTCAGGCTGGGCCTGCGGATCGTGGTGGGGTCTGACGCCCACCACCCCGACCAGATCGGCCGGGGCTTCGTGGACGCCGAACGCGACCTCCGGCGGGCCGGGGTCGGTGAGGTCTGGACCTTCCGGGCCGGCCGGCCCGTGGCGATACCGCTGGTGTAGGAGGCCGGCTGTGCCGGGGCGAAGGTCCTGCACTGCGGAGGGCGTCGCGACGCGGGCCGCCCTCCGTCAGCCGCCGGCGGCGAGCTCGTCGAGGGCCTTCTCGTAGGCCGCCATGGTCTCATCGTTGAAGAGGACGAAGGTCACCCTCCGCAGGGACGTCTTCCCCTTCTTCAGGTGTTCGGCCACTGTCCTGAGGGCGATGGGTGCGGCCCTCTCGAGCGGGAAGCTGTAGACCCCGGTGCTTATCGACGGCAGGGCCAGGGTCTCGACCCCGTGGGCGTCGGCCCTCTCGAGAGTGCTCCTGTAGGCGGAGGCCAGGAGCTCCTCCTCCCCGGCCCCGCCCCCGCGCCAGACCGGCCCCACGGCGTGGATGACGTACCGCGCCGGGAGGTTCCCCGCGGTGGTCACGACGGCCTGGCCCGTGGGGCAGCCGCCTATCTTGCGGCACTCGGCCATGATGGCCGGGCCGCCCGCCCGGTGGATGGCACCGTCCACTCCGCCGCCGCCGGCGAGACGGCTGTTGGCCGCGTTGCCGATGGCGTCGGCCTTGTGCCGGGTTATGTCACCTTTCTCGAGAACCAGCTCCCTGTCGCATATCCTGAGCGACCTCAGGGTCCCGTCCCCCCTCACTCGACCTCTATCCACGCCAACTCCATCTCGAGCCCTGTCACGGTCTCGAGGCCCGCCCGGCCGCACTCCGGGCACCGCCGGAAATGGGGCCTCCCCCGCACCAGGCTCCCGCACTCCGGGCACACCGAGGTCGCCGCCACCCGCTCGATGACCAGGCGCGCGCCCTCGGCGATGGTCCCTCGGGTCATCGCCTCGTAGAACCCTGCCAGGTGGCGGTCAATCACCCCGTGGAGCTCGCCTATCCTCGCCCCGGCGGCCCTCACGCGTCCGGCGCCGCAGGCGGCGGCCTCTTCGAGGGTCGCCTGGACGAACCGGTTGGCCAGGCTTGCCTCGTGCAACGGCTACCTCCCGCCCCTGCCTGCCTTCTCGGCGAGCATCCTCATCTGGAGCTCCCTCCAGGTCTTCGGAGGCGGCTCGACCGCGTCCCGCCTCCTCGTGGTCAGGGCGCCGCTCGGGCAGACGAGGTTGCACAGTCCACACCCGATACAGCGGTCCAGGTCCACCCGCACCCCGTCGTCCGTCTCCTCGATGGCCCCGACGTGGCACCGCTCCACGCACGAGCCGCAGGCCGTGCACTCGTCCTCGTCGTGAGCCACGATGTAGCCGGAGGAAGCCACGGCCGTCGGCCGGTCGAGCTTCGTGATGCCGCGCAGGATGCCGCAGCAGCAGCCGCAGCAGTTGCAGAGGAAGTTCAGCCTCTGCTGGCAGTTGTCGGTGATGTGGACAAGGCCGGCCTCCTCGGCGCGATCGAGGGCGGCCATGGCCCCGTCGACATCGACCCGCCAGGCGAAGCCCCTCTCGACGCAGAAGTCGGCGAAGCGCCCGAAGACCATGCACACGTCGAGCGGCGCCCCGCACCCCTCCCCGAGCAGGTTGGCCTCGTGGCGGCAGTAGCAGTTGGTGAGGGCGAGAGAGCGGGCGGTCCTGATGAGCTCGGACACCCGCTCGTAGGGCAGGACCTCGACACCTGCCGGTATCTGCCTCTCCACCACCACGACACGGGGCCACGGAGTCGTGGTCCTGGTCAGGCTCTGACCCCAGCCGGCGTAGTAGTAGGTGTTGAAGAGACGGGCGAGCCGCATGGCCCGCGGGGTGGTTTCCGCCTTCATGAACTGGAGTTCGAAGATGCCCGGGACGAGCGGCATGAGGGAGTAGAAGGGAACACCGTCCCGCACGGCGGCGAAGACGAGCCCTTTGTCGGCCATCCCCTCGCACACGGCCTGGAGCGGCTCGGGCTTCATCCGGAGCCGCGCGGCGAGCTCAGGAAGAGGAGTCGGGAGGGCAGGGAGCCGCGCGGCCACGGCCGCCTCCTCCGGGGTGAAAAGCTCGGCCAGGATCTCGTCGAGGCTCTCGTGCGGGGGAGCTCCGAGCGGGAACTCGTCGAGCCGCTCCCTGAGTTCCCTGTAGACCGGGAGTCCGACCCGTTCCTTGGTGGTCCTTGAGACCTCCATCACGCACCTCCTGGTGGGACCACGCCCGCGGCGGCGACGGTCCGCTGGTGCGTCGGAGGCCTCGGGGCGGGACAGGAACGGGAGACGAATCGACCGTGACCACGGGCGGCCCGGGTGGCCTACTCATTCGTCAAGGGCGGCCCGGTTCCTCCGTGCCGCGTCACCGCGGCGCTGCGCCGGACCGCACTGCCGCGCTCTTCGCAACCTCGCGACCACCACCGCGCAGCCCCGAGGATGACGACCGTCTGCACGGCGAACAGTCCGAGGACCGCAAGGGCCAGACTTCTGAAGAGGCTCTCCGGCAGCATCTTTATCAGGAGCGAATCCTCGGGCAGGAGCCACAGGTCGTTGGTGAAGAGGACCTCGTGGAAAAGGTCCCAGAAGCCGCCGAAGTCCGCCAGGGCGGCGGCCGCACAGGCCCCCCAGCCGAGGATGATGGCGACCGAGACGCCGGCGAAGGCCCGGGCGAGCCGGAGAAGGGCCGCCCGGCGTTCCAGAAGGGCGAGGGCCGACGCGGCGGCGGCCGCCGCCCCCAGGGCGACCCATTTCAGGACACGGGCCTTCTCGAAGAGCGCCCTCACGTCGCGCATGTGGTCGAGCTCCCGGCGGATGAAGGCCGGACGACCCGGCTCCCCACCGTCGAGTTCCGCCAGGTCGAACTGCAGGTCGGCCCTGCGGCCGGTCGAGTAGTCGAGGACCCGCCGGACCACCCAGGTCAGCTGGTCGACGTCCAGCCCGG
>DPMO01000085.1 GCA_003541445.1 Clostridiales bacterium
CGGGGGCTGTTGCCTCAACCGGGGCTGCATCCCGACGAAGGCCCTCGTCAGGAGTGCGGAGGTCTTCACGACCGTCCGGGAGGCGGAGACCTACGGCACGCGTGTCCAGGGGAGCGTGGCCCTGGACATGCGGGCGGTCATGGCCAGAAAGAGGGATGTCGTCGCCCAGCTCGTGGGCGGGGTCGAGCGGCTCCTGGCGGCCGCGGACGTCGACGTGTACCGCGGCACGGCCTCGGTGCCCGCCCCCGGCCGGGTGACAGTGGCCCATCAGGACGGGTCGAGCGAGCAGCTCGAGACGCGGTACATCATCCTCGCCACCGGTTCCAGGCCCAAGCTCCCGCCTGTCCCGGAGGACCACCTCCGGCTGACCATCTCCAGCGACGACGCGCTGGAGCTCGAGGAGGTCCCCGCGAGCATGCTCATCATCGGCGGGGGCGTCCTGGGGGTCGAGTTCGCCTGCATCTACCACGCCTTCGGCTCGGAGATACGGATGATAAAGCGCTCGCCGCTGCTTCTGCCGCCGGTCGACGAGGAGATCTCCCGGCGCATCATGCCCGTCCTCAAGAAGAGGGGCATCAAGGTGAACACGGGCGTCTTCATCAAGGCCATCGAGGAGACGTCGGCCGGGAGGCGCGTCATCTGCGACACGAAGGACGGCGGCGAGGTCAGCTTCGAGGCCGAGAAGGTCCTCGTGGCCATGGGTCGGGAGCCGGACTTCGGAGACATCGACCTCGACGCTCTCGGTGTGGAGCACGACCGGAAGGGCATCAAGGTCGACGCCCGCATGAGGACGACGTGTGAGGGGGTCTACGCCATCGGGGACGTGGTCGGCCGGACCTACCTCGCCTCGGTGGCCTCCCACGAGGGCATGGTGGCCGTGGAGGACATGTTCGGAGAGGGGCGGGACATGGACTACCGGGTCGTGCCGGAGGTCGTCTTCTCCAGTCCGGAGTGCGCGAGCGTCGGACTCAAGGAGAAGGAGGCGGCCGAGAGGGCGGCCGAGACGGGGCGGGAGGTCGCCGTCTCCAAGTTCCCCTTCTCGGCCAACGGCAAGGCCGTGGCCATGGGCGAGACGACGGGGCTGGTGAAGATCGTCGCCGACAAGGCCACAGGCGAGGTGCTGGGGATGCACATCCTGGGCCCGCACGCTTCGGACCTCATCCACGAGGGAGCCGTGGCCCTGAAGGCCCGCATGAAGGCCGAGGACCTGGCCCGCATAGTCTTCGCCCATCCGACGCTGTCCGAGGCGGTCATGGAGGCGGCCCACGGCGTGGACGGTGACCCCCTCCATATCGCGGCGAGCCGAAGGCCCTAGAGACCCCGGGCCGCGGACCTGGGAGCCGGTGGACCGGTCCGGCCGAGCCCGGCGGGCTCGGCCGGTGTCTTGTTTTCGGTGACGGTAGGCCGGCCCGCCGGAAGGGCGGGGCCGGGAGGCCGGGATGCGCCGATGCGCCCATGCCTCAGTCCTCCGGCAGCCCGAGACCCTGCCGGATGACCTCCCAGACCTCGGGGACCTCGAACCCGCGTCTCCAGGCGGCAAGGCCGGCGAGGCCGTACCTCTCGACCAGCGCCACCCGTGCGGCCATGGAGGCCTCGTCCTCGACCCAGAGGCGGTACCTCACGCCGTCCTCGCTGAACTCGATATAGTTCTGGCCGGCGGCGGCGTCCCAGACCGGGGTCAGCCCCTTCTCGGCGATGAGGTCCTGCACCCCCTGCATGGAGTAGGTGGTGACCGTGGGGCGCCGCCCGGGCTCCTCGGCCCAGAGCCGGGTGTAGAAGGGGACGCCCAGGACCAGCTTGGAGGCCGGGACCTCCTCGATGACGCGCTCAAGGCCCGCCTCGACCCAGGGCAGCGAGCCGACCGGTCCCGAGACAGGGCTCCCCGCGGTGTGCTGGTCGTAGCCCATGACCATGACGAAGTCCGAGACCTCGGCCAAGGCCGCGCGGTCGTAGCAGCGTGACCACACCTCGCTCGAGGAGTGGAAGGTCACGTCGACGGAGAGGGTCAGGCCCTCGGGCCGGGCGACCGCGGCCAGCTCCCGCAGGAGGGCGACGTAGTCGTCCTTCTGGTCGAGGTACATGTTCTCGAAGTCCATGTTGAACCCGTCGAGCCGGTAGAGCCTGGCGTAGATGAGGAGCTGGCGGATGATCTTCTCCCGCAGGGCCGGGTCGGGCAGGAAGTTCCGGGTCCGGTGCCGGCTGAACCCGTTGGTCACCAGGCCCCAGACCCGGTAGCCGCGCTCGTGGGCCCAGGAGACGTAGGCCGTGTCGGCGTTGTTGTAGACATCGCCGTCGGAGTTCATGACGTGCAGCCAGGTGGGGGAGACGACGTTCACGCCGGGCATCTCCCCGATGCGCGCCGGGTCGGGGTTGGCCGTGGAGACATGTTCCCAAACGAGGCACAACCTGTCCCCGAGGGGTGGAAGGGTCACGGGCCGCTCCTCGCGGCGGTTGGTGACCGGCGGGCCGGGAGCGGTGGCTTTCTTCGGGATGTACCCCAGGCGGCCGAGGGTGTCCCGGGCGTAGAGCCAGCTCCCGACATGGTCGTAGACCCGCAGGACGTCCCCTTCCTCGAGGCGGCTCACCCGGAGGGAGAGGAGGGAGGGGGTCTCCCGGAGGAACGCCGGGGAGCTCACGACGGTGACGGTCTCCACGGTCAGGCCGAGCCGGTCGATGACCACCGTGTTGCTCTCAGGGAAGTAGCTGAACGTGAACCCGAGGAGCTCGGCGAAGAAGTCGGCCGGGACGTACAGGGCGCCGGAAGCGTCAGTCGTGACCGGCACCCGAAGGTCGACCGGAGCCCGGTTCACGAACTCCGTGGCCTGGGCGCTGGCCATGGGGATGGTGAGGCCCCGGGTGGAGATGACGGCGGTCATCGTCTCCGCCTCGAGGGTGAGTCCAGGGGCGAAGAGGGCCCTGACGGTCCAGAAGGGCATCAGGACCCGCCCGGCCGGGTCGACGAGGGCCGGGCTCTGGCAGGCGTAGCCGTCCACGACGAGCCGCGTGGCGGACGGCGGGGGAAGGTAGCCGGGCCAGAGCTGGAGGAGGCCGAGCCCGGCGAGAGGGACGAGGGCGACGGCGAC
>DPMO01000264.1 GCA_003541445.1 Clostridiales bacterium
TATCTCCAGGAGCAGCCTCAGCCCCCGGCTCGCCGGCCGCCTTCTGGGGTGGTCCCCCAGGGTGAGCCTTGAGGAGGGCCTGAAAAGGACGTACGAGTGGTGGGCCGTCTCCACCCCCGGCTGCGCCCAGCGCGCCTAGCCAACCGGCGCACAGGTCTTCCGGCAGACGTCCCGCTTTCAGGTGCGGTCGGCATAGGCTTCAGCCCTAGACAACAGAACGGCCGCCACAAAGCCGCCGACCGCTCTCCTGACATGAAGGGTTTGGGCGCACTGAAGGGTGATGAGGGCAATGGGGAACGGGCCGGGCGGCCAAGCCCCCTCGGCGACCCCAGAGGACTCTCGAGCGGATTGTCGAAATATGGGGTCAGCCTCGCATTTTGAGCGGCTAAGCGACACATGAGGGTCGGGAGATGGATCGAACGGGCGGCGCGCATGCGCTTTCCTCCGGCCGGGGGCGAGTGCTCTTTCTGTATACCACCGCCGGACGGGGCGGAGACGCCGTCCAGGTCCTCTCCATGGCTGAAGCCCTGAGACGGCTGGGCTTCAGTGTCACTTTGGCCGGACCCCAGAGGCTACGTCCTTACTGCTTTTCCGGGCCGGCGAGCACCGCCCGCGGTCTGGCCAAGAGGTTGCCGTGGTGGGTGCGCGACATCGCTGAACTCGGCCTGAACATCATGATGTTCGCCAGGGCGGCTCTCATCGCTCTGCGTCTGCGACCGGACTATATCCTAGAACGGGTTACCCCCTATGGACCTGCCGGAGTCTGGCTCTCACGGTTCCTCAACGTCCCGCTGGTTGCCCACCTCGACGCTCCCTTTGAAGTTGAGCGGGCCTTCCGGAAGGAATCGATGTTCTCCTCTCTCCACCGGGGAGCCGTCCGACGGCTCGGACGGTGCGCACGGTTGGTTGTGGTTGGCTCGCAGTTCAGCCGGCGTTACTACCATTCCCTCGGTGTTCCCAAATCGGTCATGGTCGTGATGCGCAACGGCGTCTTCCCCGAAGATATAGTCCCAACTCCCACCCGGTTTCAGGGCCAGCCCGTGATAGGCTTCGTAGGGAGCATGGCCGCCTGGCACCGGGTCGACCTGCTACTCGAGGCCGTAGCAGACCTGCGCCGGACCGGGTGCGACTGCAGGCTCCTCCTCATCGGGACGGGTGAGTCCTACCCCACATTGGTCGAGCATGCAGCGCAATTGGGGCTGGCCGACGCGGTGGAGTTCACCGGTCCGGTGGACCGCGCCCAGGCGCTGCGTCTTCTTGACCAGTGCACCGTCGCCGTTTTGCCGCACTCTCTGTCTACTGGCTCACCCATGAAGCTGGTCGAGTACGCGGCCAGGGCTGTTCCAATCGTCGCCCCCGACCTGCCTAATATCCGGGAGATGTGGGGTTCCACCGTGGCTTACTTCACGGCACAGGACTCACGCGCTCTAAGCGAAACACTGCGTTCACTCATCAAGGACGAGCGTTGGCGCGCTCTTCTGGCAAGAGCCGCTTGGAGAAGGGCCAGACAGCTTTATACCTGGGAGCGGCAGATGGCCGAAGTCATAAGCAGCCTGGGAAACGGAGGTGCGGCATGACCACCCCGACCGTGAGCGCGGTGATCACCGAACTCCGGCTGCTCTACCGCTACCGGGCTATGCTGCAGAGCATGGTGTCGATGCACCTGCGTGGGAGATACAAGGGGTCGGTTCTAGGGTTCCTCTGGACCTTCGTCAACCCGCTCATGATGCTCGTGGTCTATAGTGCGGTCTTCTCTTTCGTGGTCCGCTTTGAGCAGCAAGGCTACGCCATCTTCCTGTTCGTGGGGCTTCTTCCCTGGTACTACCACTCCCAGTCGCTCACAATGGCCACGGCTTGCATGGTTCAGCACGCCAACCTAATCAAGAAGGTCTACTTCCCGAAGTCGGTGTTGCCCCTCTCCGTGGTACTGGCCAACCTCCTGAACTTCCTCTTCGGCCTGGTCATCCTTGTCGCGGCCCTTGTCATCTCGGGGGTATCCCCCACGTCGGCCTGGCTTGCTTTTCCCCTGGTCCTGGCGGTTCACACTTTGCTGATCGCCGGACTGGCCTTACTCTTCTCGGTCGGCAACGTCTACTTCCGCGACCTCGAGCACACGCTGGGCGTGGCCGTGAACATGTGGTTCTTCGTTACCCCGATCCTTTACACGTTGGATATCATCCCGGAGCATCTCCAACCGTACTTCAGGCTGAATCCCCTGACTCCCATCATCGAGGCCTACAGGTCGGTGCTGTTCTACGGGCACCCCCCCGATTGGGCACTCCTTGGGTGGCTTGCGGCGGGGCTGGCCGTATTCCTGACTCTGTCGCTAGCGGTATTCGTTCGGGCGCAGCGTGATGTGGCCGAGTACTTGTGACTGCCTCGGGAGGAACGCCGGTGCAGGCTATCCAGTTGCGAGGGGTCTGGAAGAGCTTCAAGGTCTACCGGAACCGGGCCCCCGGTCTTAAGGACCGGGTCCTCTTCTGGGGCCAGGAGAAGTGTGAGCTTTTCTGGGCTCTCAAGGACATCAGCCTCGATATCCCCAAGGGCAGGACTGTCGGCATTATCGGCCGCAACGGCTCGGGGAAGAGCACCCTGCTGAAGGTCATCAGTGGAATCCTTCACCCCAACAGGGGCCACGTCAAGGTCAACGGCCGGGTCTCAACATTGCTGGAACTGGGGGCTGGCTTCCACCCGGACTTCACGGGCCGGGAGAACATCTATCTAAACGCGTCGACCTTCGGCCTCACTTCAAAGGAGATCAGAGAGCGCCTGCAGGACATCATCGACTTCTCCGAGCTAGGCGAGTTTATCGACAATCCAGTTCGGAGCTACTCCTCGGGGATGTACGTACGCCTCGGCTTCTCGGTGGCTGTTCACACCGACCCCGAGATTCTGCTGGTCGACGAGGTGCTGGCCGTGGGCGACAGGCCCTTCCAGGAGAAATGCCTCGACCGCATCCGCCGTCTACAGCACGAAGGGAAAACGATAGTCCTGGTCAGTCACTCAACAGACCAGGTGCGCCAGTTGTGCGATGAGGCTGTCTGGCTCGACCAGGGCCAGATGAAGATGCATGGACCCGTAGACCGGGTTGCCAGCGAATACGAACGTTGTGCATGAGCCTGACTGTCGGGGAGCAATAGGCCACCCCGATACTCGGACGCGGCCACTCGATTCCTATGGGGTGATTATTCTGCTCCGGAAAGCAGTGTCTCTGGCCAAGAAGGTCATTGTTGTGGGCCGCCGGGAAGGTTTGCGTGGAGTTGCTCGCAGGGCTGTCTGGAAGCTGAGGCAGTTTCTCTACCAAGCCGCCGTCTTCCGGGCCTGGCGGAAGAAGAAGAGGGATGTCGGCACAGGGCGAGCCTCCGATGGGGGAGACAAGGGCACCGGGCCACCATTCTTGAAGGGGCGTGCCGGTGCCTCTAGAGCGGTCAATATCTTGACCCCCACCTTCTTCGACCTGAGGGGTCAGCAGATGCTCTGCGGAGGTGCCGAGCGCTACCTGTTGGAGCTGGCCGATATTATCGAACTGCGGTTCGGCTACGGTGTGAACGTCTACCAAGCGGGTGTTGGGAATTGGGTCCGGAGCTACGGAAGGGTTCTCGTCCACAGCCTCGATACGGGCGAAGCCATAGATGCCCTCAACCACGTGTTCCACTCGAGGGTCTCACCTGCGGCATTGACAATCTACTTCAGTTTCTACTACGCTTTCCCGCTGTGCCACGACAGATCCCTCGGCGTCAGTCACGGCGTCTTCTGGGACCACCCCGCTTTTCAAGGCCCGGATGGCTCCCTCAGCGGTCCCGTCAAGAACGTGCTCGGAGCAATCAGGAACCTCTCTAAGGTTGTCTCGGTAGATACCAACACCATCAACTGGGTGCGAGCCGTGAGCGCCGACCTTTCATCACGGTTCGTCCATGTGCCGAACTTCGTCGACACCGTGCTGTTCAGACCCGGTGACTCCCGAACCACAGCGCCCGACCGTCTAGTGGTCCTTTACCCGCGGCGTCTCTATCCCCCCCGGGGGTTCTGGCTTGTCTTGGAGATCCTCCCCTATCTGCTAAGGCGCTACGGCAATCTGGAATTCCACTTCGTCGGCCAGGCCGACGAGGCGGAGGAGCGGGCCGTACGGGAGACCCTTGAGGCCTACCCGGGGAGGGTTCGGCAGTACTGGGTCTCTCCGGAAGAGATGCCTGAAGTTTATCGGGCGGCCGACATCACTCTCATCCCCACCACGTACGCCGAGGGAACATCTCTCTCGTGCCTGGAGGCCATGGCTTCGGGGAACGCCGTAGTGGCGACTAATGTCGGGGGGCTGCCAGAGCTCATCCAAGACCGGTTTTCCGGTCTTCTTGTTGAACCTTCCGCTGATGCGTTGAGAGAAGCCGTGGAGACTCTCATCTTGGATTCAGAGCTCAGGCGGTCTCTCCAGCGGAACGCAAGGCAGGTGGCCCGGGCCTTTGACGTACGGGTATGGCGGCGAAGATGGGAGGCTGTCCTTGAGACCTATCTCGAGCGACGCGAGCCTGTTCCTGCCCAGGTCTCTGTTGGGGGCGCCAGCCCGCCTCCGGCAAAGCTCCGGACTCGGGTGCTGATATACCCCCGGACACCTGGTATCACTTGGCGCCGGATGAGGCAGCGTCCGCATCACCTTTGCCAGAGCCTTGCCGCTATGGGCATCCCTACTTACTTCGCCAGCGCAGATGGTGCGAAGGAGAGACACCTATCGGCAGGTCACCTCCATATCATTGCGTCCGAAGACGAGATACACGTAGACCACCCGATTGTCTATTTCCACTACCCCTATAACTACGAGGTGCTTACGAAGTTCAGGCACCCCTTCGTGGTCTACGACGTGCTAGACTCGGTGGCCATCCATCTCGAGTCCGACCATCTAAACAGCACCCGCGTCGACAGGACCGCCCGAACCTACCACCTCAGGGCACTCAAGAGAGCAGACCTGATCCTCGCAGCGTCCCAGCCGCTGGTTGACGAATGCAGGCGGATGGGAAGAGATGATGTCATTCTGGTTCGCAATGGAGTCGACGTTGAGCACTTCGCGGCGGCCGCCAGGGCCCGACAAGGCGGTCCCTCCCGCCCCAATGGCGCCCGCCCTGTGGTGGGTTTCCACGGGTGCATCGCCCCGTGGCTGGACTTCGCCCTCCTGGAAGAGTTGATACGGATGAGGCCGGACCTGGAGTTCGTGTTCGTGGGCCCGGTCCACTACTACTGCCAGGATTCCTTCCGCCGGCTGATGAGGTGCCGGAACGTGGTCCACCGCGGAGAGCGACCGTATGAGGAGCTCCCACAGCACCTGGCTACTTTCGACGTGGGGCTCATCCCCTTCGTGCTTAACGATGTGACACGGGCAGCATCACCCATCAAGCTCTACGAGTACGCGGCAGCCGGTATCCCCACTGTGGCGACCCCCCTGCCGGAGTGCTCCACTCACGAGTGCGTCCTGCTTTCCGAGCCCGACCCCAAGCAATTCTCGGACGAGATTGACAGGGCGTTGTCCCTGAGAGGTGAGCCCGCCTATCAGGCGTTGCTAACGGTCACGGCACGGTCCAACTCGTGGGAGCAACGAGCCGCTGTCATCCTGGCGGCGTTGAGAGCCAAGTGTCTGGACGCTCCACTGGCTGGGGACGAAGAGCGATTGCTCCAGCGGCCGCAGTCCTGATTGGGGTTCTCGCCGACCTCACCCCTCATCTCCGACGGGGGAACTGACCTCAGGTGGTCAACCTGTCGAGTCTCATGTGGTGCGCTTATCCTCAAGGGAGCATGCTCCACCTTCTGGGCCTGGGCTTGCGCCTTTCGGTCCTCCTCTTGGTCTTGACCCTCCCGGGCGACGCCTCGCCCAGTCTTGGTGGTCTGGGGACCCGACTTCGACAGTTGTAGG
>DPMO01000133.1 GCA_003541445.1 Clostridiales bacterium
CGGCTGAACTCCCGGTTCTTGTAGGCCGCCACGGCGAGGGCCACGGCCAGGTAGGTCTTCCCTGTTCCGGCCGGCCCGATGCCGAAGGTGAGGTTGTGCTTCCGGATGGCCTCGACGTACCTCTGTTGGCCGTGCGTCTTGGGGCGGATCTGTCTGCCGCGGTGGGTGATGAGGACGATGTCCCCGAACACGGTCCTGAGGTCCGACCGGTCGCCCTCCCGGGCGAGCTTGACGGCGTACTTCAGGTCCTGGACGGAAAGACAGTTCCCCGCCCGCAGGACCCCGAGAAGGTTGTGCAGGAGGGCCTCGACCTTGGCCACCTCGTCCGGAGGCCCCTGGACGGTGATCTCCTCCCCGCGGCTGATGAGGCGGACGTCGAAGTTCTCCTCGATGAGCTTGAGGTTCTGGTCATATTTTCCGAAGAGGTTGAGAGCCTCGGCGTTGTCCGCGATGCGGACCCTCGCCTCAGCGGGTTCTCTCTGCGGCAACAAGCGCTTCCCCCCGACGCAAGGCCTTTCCGGAAACCCGGGCGGGCCCGTCTCTACTGTCTCTGCCTCTGCTCGAGACGTCCGATGTCTTCCAGGGTCTCCGCTGTGACGAGAACGCCTATCACTATATCATTTTTGACGACGACCTTGAAACCGAAAGAGACGGGCTCGACACCCTCTGGGAGCTGTTCCGATAGAGCCTGCATGGCTGCGTCCCGCGCCACGAGCTCCGCTTCGGCCGGAGTGAGGTCCTGTCTTACGGCGACGACTTCGGTGTAGGTCGTGCTGACCACTTCAACAGGGGAGGCTCCTTCCCTCCACCACGGCAGAGGAGTCGTGACGACCGTCCGTTCGTGAAGACCGACCGGCCGCTTCCACCACCCGTACAAAGGGATGACCAGGTCACCGATCTTAAGGGCCACCTGGCGGTGGACCCGGCCCGTCGGCTCGTGCGTCAACGTGTGGAGCCTCGCCTCGGCGTAGGCCTGGTACCACACCCTGGCCTTGACGATGCCTTTGGCCACCACGTCGCGTGTCGGGGCCGGGGGCTGCTCGGAACCGGGCCGGGCCGGAGGTGGGGGCGTCCCCGCGGGCTCGAGGCCGACGATGAGGAGGTCCCCGGCTCTCACCGTGTCTCCCTCCTTCACCACGGCCTGGCCGGCCAGGACGATGAGGTTCGTGATCACCCCGTCCTTGGCCGCCACGATGTCGGCCGGGGGCGTGGGGAAGTCCGGCATGACGACGGGGTCCTTCTCGACGACGCGGATGAGCGCTGTCGCTCCGTGGAGTTCCACCGCGGCCCACGACAGGCCGCTGATGGCCTGGATGAGGCCTCTTTCGACCTCGGGGATGTCGACCGTCGTCTTGAGAACGCCCGGTCTGAGCCCGTAGCTCGCGGCGACCTCGCGGATGAGGGCGGGGTCCAGGTTCTCCACCCCCTCGACGTCCACAACCCAGATGACGGCCGACAGGACGTAGAGAGCCGAGAGGAAGAGCGCGGCCCCGAGGACCATGAGCGGCCGACGCCTGAGCCGGCCGGCGACGAAGGGCAGGCCCCGCCTTTCGAGGATCCTGACACGGGTGCGGGTGCGCCGGGCGGCCCGCCGGAGGCTCCTGAAGGTCGGGAGGTCGACGTTGGCCTCGAGGCTCCGTCGCCCGCGCCGCGTGCGCCAGACCCGGCGGCCGCCGGCCGCGACGAGGTTGAGGAACCTCTCGACGGAGGGCCCCGTCACGCGGATGCGGACATAGCCGGTGAGATAGGGCCAGAGGTCCCCGAGCCTCATCGCCCGCCGCCCTCGGCCCCGGTTCCCGCCTGGTCGTCGGCGCACTCCCCGCCGTACTCGAAGGTGATTTGTCGGAAACGCCCCATGATGGAAAGGTCCTCGGAGAACACCGAGCCGACGGCGAGTTCTTCACCCCTGACGACGATCTGCCCGTCTCCGGCGCCGACGCGGATGAGCTCCGGGGAGTACTCGATGAGGCCGCGGTGGTTCTCGATGACCATCTGAAGGTTGCCGAGGATGGTCATGCGGGGGATGTTGAGGATGACGTCCTTGGGGAGCTCGAAGAGTTCGGCCACACCGCGGCCGAACCTCTCCCGGCGGAGGCGCAGGGTACGCCTTCGTGCGAGTTCCTCGCGGCGCGGCTGTTCGGAAGTCCCCGCTCTCCGCCGGCGCCTGTGTCTCTTCCGGGCCAAGACCGCTCCCGCCCTCCCGACCTCGCGGGCACCCCCGCTTCCCCCACATACCTATGAGGGCGGCCGGGGGACGAAGACCGGGCGGGACCGGGCCCAGGGCCTATCCGCCGGCGAGGAGCTTCCGGACGAGCTCGTTGACCCTCCTGCCGTCGGCCCGCCCGCGGACCTCGGACATGACCTTCCCCATGACCTTCCCCAGGTCGCGGGGGCCTGAAGCTCCG
This sequence comes from Clostridiales bacterium, assembly GCA_003541445.1. Lineage (GTDB taxonomy): Bacteria > Bacillota > Sulfobacillia > UBA995 > UBA9673 > UBA9673. The sequence goes on from DPMO01000133.1 coordinate 2,406, forward strand.
GTGGCCTCGATGGCTTCGGTGATGATGCGGCCGAGCTCGTCGTCTGAGAGCTGCTCGGGCAGGTAGCGCTCGATGACGGCGATCTCCGCCTCGAGGCGCTCGACCTCGGCCGTGCGCCCGAGACGCCTGTACTCCTCGGCCGCTTCGCGCCTCTGCTTGACCTCACGGGCCAGGACCTCGGCCGCCTCCTCGTCCGTGAGGGGCCTCCTCTTCTCGATGGCCGCGTTCTGCAACGCGGCGCGGGCGAGGCGGATGACGGACAAGGCCCTCCTGCCGTCGGGACCGGCCCTCAGGGCCGCCTTCATGTCCTCGCGAAGCCTGTCCTCCACGCCGTCAGCCAAGTGCTCCCCTCCTCACCGCTACCGCCCACGCTGCCTCTTCCTGCGGGCCGCCTCGCTCTTCTTCTTCCTGCGGACGCTGGGCTTCTCGTAATGCTCGCGCTTCTTCATCTCGCGCATGACCTCGGCGCGCTGGCACATCCTCTTGAAACGCCTCAGGGCCGACTCGAGGGTCTCGCCCTTGCCGAGTATCACGTCCACCATCTGAACCTTCCCTCCCCTCGCACCCCGGACCCCGCCGGCGGCGGGAGCCCCGGGGCCTTGGGGGTGGA
>DPMO01000106.1 GCA_003541445.1 Clostridiales bacterium
CCGCTCTGGCCGAGCGCAACCGAAGGAGAGGGCCCAGTTCAGGGCCCGGCCCTTGGTCGAAGGGACCACGCGCCCCGTCCGGGACCCGGGGTACAAGCCGTCACAGTCGTAGGGGACGACGACGTGCTTCAAGACGGGTGCCCGCCGGACGGCCTTCCCGTCGTCCGCCGCCCGGTTGCGCTCGGCCAGAGCGGCCGCCCTCTCCTCGACGATGTCCTGCGTGGTCGGGAAGCGCATCACGAAGGCCTCGGCGAGGGCGTCGCCGAGCCTCCCGGCGGCCCGTTCGGCCTCCACCCGTGCGGCCAGGCTCCGCGCGATGAGGCCGGACATCACCGTGAGCACGCGGGCCGTGACCTCCTCCCGGGCCTGGCCCGTGCGCCCGACGACCTGGGCGGCCTGGAGGGTCTCCGGATGGCCCAGGACGAGCCCGAAGGCCACGGCCACGGGGACGGCCAGGGCCAGATGGACGGAAGCCAGAAGGTCGCCCTCGCGGCGGCCGTGATGCGGACCCGCGAGTCGGGCGACCTCCCGGAGCTCGCTGAGGGGCAGCCGCCGGCGGTCGGTGACCAGCCTCCGCGCCAGGTTCTCGACCGCGGCCACATGACGGGAGAGAGGTCCCTCGAGCTCCGGCTCCCCGGGCTCCTGGGTCATGTGGAGGGTCAGGCGGCGGTACTCCCGCCTGCCGGCCACGTAGTCGATGACGGCGAAGCGGGCCAGGAGGGTGAGGACGACCTCCTCCGCCTCGTCGAGGGCCCGCCGTGAAGGGACTTTCCCGTCGAGGAGGGCCGCCGCCGCCGACAGGACCGCCAGACGGCGGCGCTCGCGCGCCATGACCTCCTTCTCGTCCGTGGCGACCAGGATCTCGTAGCGGTCGGGGTCGTAGTTGAGGTCGGCCATGTGGTCTATGGTCCGGGCGATGACCTCGGCCTCGTTCCTGGCCGGGACGATGATGGAGAAGAAGGGGAGCTCCCGGTCCTTCTCGCGGGCGAGGGCCCTCACCGCCTCGAGGTCGAGCTGCGGGCGCCTGCGCCAGTAGTGGCTGTCGGCGTAGCGCTTCCAGATGAAGAACCGGGCGAAGAAGAGGAAGAAGACGACGTAGAGCGTGACGGCGATGAGGTAGATAACCTGCGAGGGGGTCATCCGGCCCTCCCGGTCGTCCGAACAGGATAGCGTTCAGACACTAATCTCCCGGAAGGGCAGGTCTTTTATGTGGGCCTCGCCACCCGGACCCTGGCGCAGCGCAGGACCTCGCCCTCGTAGGTGTAGCCTTTCTGGAGCTCCTCTACCACGGTCTCCGCCTTCACGTCCTCGCGCGTCTCTACCGCCACGGCCTCGTGGACGGCCGGGTCGAAGGGCCGGCCGACGCTCTCGATGGGCTCGACCCCCTCGTCTGAGAGCACCTTGAGGAGCTGCCGGTGGATGAGGGCGAAGCCTTCACGGGCCGCGTCATCACCACCGTCGCCGCCCTGAGCGTCCCGGCCGCCGGCATCCTTCTGCGATGCCTCCCACGCCGCGGCGCGCTCGAGGGCGTCGGCGACGTCCAGGAGCCGGGTCAGAAGGTCCCGCTTGCCTCTCCTGACCATGGCCGCGAGGTCGCGGTCGACCCTCTTCCGGTAGTTCTCGAGGTCGGCCCGCGCCCTCAGGAACCGGTCCCAGTTCTCCCTGGCCTTCTCTTCGGCCTCGGCCAGCCGCCGGGCCATGTCGGCAGGGTCGGGCTCGGGCGCGGGGCCGGGCTCCGCGGCATCGGGTACGGGGCCGGACTCTGCGGTGTCGGGCGCGGGGCCGGACTCAGCGGGGGCTCCTGCGCCCGGCTCCCCGTCGGGCCCGGCGGCACGTTCGGCGCCGGCCTCAGCGCGGTGGGCCTTCCCCTTCTCGTCACTCTCGTCGGGCCTCATCTGCTCTCGCCCTTCTCGTCCCCGTCCTTCTCGCGGAACTCGGCGTCGATGGTCTCGCCTCCGGCGTCCGCGGCGGCCTGCCGGTCGCCTGCGGCACCCGTGCCACTGGCGCCGCCCGGGCCGCCCGCTCCGGCGGCGGACCCGGCCTGGCCGGCCGTCTGCCGGTAGAGCGTCTCGGCCATCCTGGCGGTGGCCTGCTGGAGGGAGTCGATGGCCGACCGGAGCCGGCCGGCGTCATCGCCCTTCATGGCCTCGCGCAGGTCGGCGACGGCCTTCTCGACGGCCTCCTTGTCGCTGGCCGATATCTTGTCGCCGACCTCCTTGAGAGTCTTCTCGGTGCTGTAGATGAGGCTGTCGGCCTGGTTCCTGAGGTCGACGAGCTCACGCCGCCTTCGGTCCTCCTCCGCGTGCTCCTGGGACTCCTTGACCATCCTGTCGACCTCCTCCTTGCTCAGGGTGGTGGAGGCCGTGATGGTTATCTTCTGCTCCTTGCCCGTCCCGAGGTCCTTGGCCGTGACGTTCAGGATGCCGTTGGCGTCGATGTCGAAGGTGACCTCGATCTGCGGGACGCCCCGCGGAGCCGGCGGGATGCCGACGAGGTGGAACCGGCCGAGGGTCCGGTTGTCAGCCGCGAACTGGCGCTCGCCCTGCAGGACGTGGATCTCCACCGTGGTCTGCCCGTCGGCGGCCGTCGTGAATATCTGGCTCTTCCGCGTGGGGATGGTGGTGTTCCGCTCGATGAGGTTCGTCATGACCCCGCCCAGGGTCTCGATGCCCAGGGACAGCGGGGTGACGTCGAGCAGGACGACATCCTTCACCTCCCCCGCGAGCACCCCCGCCTGGATGGCCGCGCCCACGGCGACGACCTCGTCGGGGTTGACCCCCCGGTGCGGCTCCTTGCCGGTCAGCTTCCTCACCAGGTCCTGGATGACCGGCATACGCGTCGCCCCGCCGACGAGGATGACCTCGTCGATGTCGGCGACGTCCAGGCCGGCGTCCTTCAGGGCCTGGCGGAAGGGTCCGACGGTGCGTTCGGTGAGGTCGGAGGTCAGCTTCTCGAACCTGGCCCGGGTCAGCTTCATCTCGAGGTGCTTGGGTCCGGCCTGGTCGGCGGTGATGAAGGGCAGGCTCACCGTCGTCTCGGTGACCGACGAAAGCTCGACCTTGGCCTTCTCGGCGGCCTCGATGAGGCGCTGGAGGGCCTGCTTGTCCTGGCGGAGGTCGATGCCGTTCTCCTTCTTGAACTCCTCGGCCAGCCAGTCGACGATCCTCTCGTCGTAGTCATCCCCGCCGAGATGGGTGTCGCCGGCCGTCGCCTTGACCTCGAAGACGCCCTCACCGACCTCCAGAATGGAGACGTCGAAGGTGCCCCCGCCGAGGTCCCAGACGAGGATGGTCTCGTTCTTCTTCTTGTCGAGGCCGTAGGCCAGGGCGGCGGCCGTCGGCTCGTTGATGATGCGCAGGACCTCGAGCCCGGCGATACGGCCGGCGTCCTTGGTCGCCTGACGCTGGGAGTCGTTGAAGTAGGCCGGGACGGTGATGACGGCCTTCTCTATCTTCTCCCCGAGGTACTTCTCGGCGTCCTCCTTGAGCTTGCGGAGGATCATGGCCGAGACTTCCTCGGGGGTCAGGAGCTTGTCCCCGAGAGCCGGCAGCGCGAAACGCACGCTCTCGTTGGGCCCTTCCCGGACCTCGTAGGGGACCCGGGCGCGCTCGCCGACGACCTCGCTGAACCGGCGCCCCATGAACCGCTTCACCGAGAAGATGGTGTTCTGGGGGTTCAGGACGGCCTGGCGCCGGGCGAGCTGTCCCACCAGGCGCTCGCCGTCACGGGTGAGGGCGACCACCGAGGGGGTGGTCCTGCTCCCCTCGGAGTTGATGATGACCGTAGGGTCCCCGCCTTCCATGACCGCGATGACGGAGTTCGTCGTTCCGAGGTCGATGCCGGCTATCTTGGCCATATGCACCCCTCCACGATGGAAAAGAGCCCATGCGTCAAAAAGAGCCCACGCGCTCGCCGGCGCCGTCCTGTGCCGCCGCCGTGCGGGACGCGGCGCGGGCGCCGGACGGGAAGCGAAAGGCTCACGTTTGGCTCGCTGGTCGGCCGGGATTATTATAGGATGGCGCCGGAGCGGCGTTCAAGTGCCGGGCCGTGGGGCGGGCGGTCCGCCGCGTCGCGGGTCGGGTCCCGGCCACGGGCCGGACTGCGGCCGCGGCCGCGGAGCCTTTCCCGGACTCTGGGACATCTGCTATAATGGCGCCATGTTGTCGGGACCGCCTCGCGCGCCCGGAACCATGGAACCAGGAGGGCCCCGATGACCTCGCCGAACGTTCCGCGCTACTACACCCTCACGGCCGCCGCCGCCCTCGGCCGCACCCGCCTCACGGCCTTCGACCGTGCGCTCCTCGAGGCCGGGGTCGGCAACCTGAACCTCGTTCGGGTCTCCAGTGTCCTGCCCCCCGGCGCCGTCTACCGGGAGGCCGTGGACATCCCCCCCGGTGCGCTCCTGCCGATCGCCTACGGCACCATCTCCAGTGCGGTGCCCGGTCAGACCATCGCCGCGGCCGTGGCCGTGGGAATCTCTCCCGATTCGGTCGGCATGATTATGGAGTTCTCGGGCGAGTGCCCGAAGGCCCAGGCCGAAAGGGTCGTCCGGGAGATGGTGGAGGAGGCCTTCACCAGCCGGGGCATCACCCTGGCCGAGGTCAAGGTGAGGGCCGTGGAGATAAAGGTGCCCGAGGGACGGGTGGCCTGCGCCTTCGCCGGGGCGGCTCTCTGGGGCTAGGACGGCCCTTCGCGCCGGGGCCGGGCACCGACAGAAGGGCCGGCGGGCGTGGCCGGCGCGCGGCCTGGC
>DPMO01000243.1 GCA_003541445.1 Clostridiales bacterium
GGGTCGGCGATGAGGGCTCGGGCGAACGAGACGAGCTGGCGCTGGCCCACGGACAGGTTGCCGCCCCTCTCCCCCACCTGGGTGTCGTACCCCTCAGGAAGCCTCGAGATGAACTCGTGGGCGCCGACGGCCTTCGCGGCCTCGACGCACTCCTCCAGGGAGGCTCCGGGCCGGCCGAACCTGATGTTGTCGGCCACGGTCCCGGAGAAGAGGAAGGTGTCCTGGAGGACGAACGCCATCTGGCGCCGGAGGGACCTCTGGGTCACCTCCCGGACGTCCTGCCCGTCGATGAGAACAGCCCCCTCCTGGGGGTCATAGAAGCGGCCCAGGAGGTTGATGATGGAGGTCTTCCCCGCCCCCGTGGGGCCGACAAGGGCCACTCGCTGACCGGGTTCGACGCTGAAGCTGACGCCCCTCAAGACCTCCTCACCGGGAACGTAGGCGAAGGTGACATCCCTGAACACGATGCGCCCCTCGACAGGCCCGAGGTCCCGAGCGCCCGGTCGGTCCTCGACACCGGGAGGCGTGTCCAGGATGGCGTGTATCTTCTCGGCCGCGGCCGTCGCCTGCTGGGCGAGGTTGTAGACGACGGTCAGGTCGCGGATGGGCTGGTAGAACCGGGTGACGTAGGTGAGGAAGGCGATCAGCTCGCCCGCCGTGAGGCCGCCGGCCCCCGCAGGCCCGGCCACCGCCCCGGCCGCCTCCCGGAGGGCTCCGATGACCGAGAGTCCACCGAACCAGATGACGATGGCCATGCCCAGGGCGCCGACCAGGTCCACCAGAGGAACGAATATGCTGAACAGGTAGGCGGCCCTCATGTTCGCCCTGTAGTTGTCCCGGTTGGTTGCGTCGAACCTGGCCCGGTTGACCTCTTCCCTGACGAAGGACTGGGTGACCCTTATCCCCGAGATGGTCTCCTGAAGGTTGGCGGCCATCTTCGCCACCTGCCGGCGGACCTCCCGGTAGGCGGCCATGACGCGGCTCCGGAACCTGGTCGCCAGGAGGATGACGAGCGGCAGGACCATCATGGAGAGCAGGGCCAGACGGACATCGAGGTAGAACATGATGGCCACGATGCCGACAAGGGTCAGGGCGTCGTTGATGATATAGACGATGCCGCTCGAGATGAGCTCGCTCATCGACTCGACGTCGTTGGTGGCGCGGGAGATGAGGACGCCCACGGGGTGCTTCTCGAAGAAGCCGATGTCGAGCCTCTGGTAGTGGGCGAACAGGTCGCGGCGCATCGCGTAGATGGCCCTCTGACCGACCCATGACATGGTGTAGGTCTGGTAGTAGGAGCCCAGCCAGTTGACCAGGTGGACCCCCACGTAGACCAGGGCCAACAGGGTCAGGCCGCGGAGGTCGCCGGGTATCACGCACCGGTCCACAGCGACACCCAGGAGGTAGGGCGGGAGCAGGCCGGTGACGGAGACGAGCACCATCGCCGCCGCCGCGGAGGCCACACGCCTGCGGTAGGGCCAGACATAGGTGGCGAACACGCGCCTGAGGGTCCCCGGGTCGATAGGCCGCAGGTCCTCCTCGTCCGGAGCTCCGTGCATGCGGAAGGCCACTACCGCTCACCCCCCGTCCCGTCAAGGCCACAGGCAGCGCCGGCGCGGGCCCAGGCCCGACATCGCTCCTCCTCCTGAGGTCTGAACTGCAGTTCATATATCTCCCGGTAGATCCGGCTGCGGGCCAGGAGCTCGTCGTGGCCGCCCTCGTCGACGATGCGGCCCCTCTCGAGGACCACGATGCGGTCGGCCTGTCTCAAGGTCGTCAGACGCTGGGCGATGACGAAGGTGGTCCGCCCCTTCATGAGCCGGGCCAGCGCCCGCTGGATGGCCTGCTCCGTCTCGGTGTCCACGCTGGAGGTGGAGTCGTCGAGGATGAGGATCCTCGGGTCCATGAGGAGGGCCCGCGCGATGGCCACCCGCTGCTTCTGCCCCCCGGAGAGGCCGACGCCCCGCTCGCCCACGACCGTGTCGTATCCCTGGGGCAGGGTCATGATGAAGTCGTCGATCTCCGCCGCCCGCGCGGCCCGCCGGACCTCCTCCAGCGTCGCCTCCGGCCTGCCGTAGGCGATGTTCTCACGGATGGAGGCCGAGAAGAGGAACGTGTCCTGCAGGACCACGCCTATCTGCCGTCTCAGGCTCTCCAGGGTGACCTCGCGGACGTCGGTCCCGTCGATGAGCACCCGACCCGCGGTCGGGTCGTAGAAGCGCGGGATGAGGCTGACCAGGGTGCTCTTGCCCGAGCCGGTGGCTCCCAGGAGAGCGACGGTCTCCCCTGGCCTCACCCGCAGGTTGATGTCGTGCACGACAGGGGCCTCCCGCCGGGTCCCGCCGTCCGCCGAGGTCCGCCGGCCGCCGGTACCCTCCCCCGCCCGGGCCAGCCACGCGACCGGGGGCCCGCCGTAGGAGAAGGACACGTTCTCGAAGACCACCTCGCCCCGGACCCTTCCCAGAGGCCTGGCCCCCGGGAGGTCCTTGACCTCCGGTTCGGTGTCCAGGATCTCGAAGATGCGCTGCCCCGCCGCCTGCGCCCTCTGCGAGAGGTTGACGATCCACCCGAGCATCCGCAGGGGCATGATGAGCATGAGCAGGAAGCTGTTGAAGGCCACGAGCGACCCCAGGGAGAGGCGGCCCAGGATGACCTCGCGGCCCCCGTACCAGATGAGAAGCGCCGTCCCGGCCCCGGTGATGAAGTTCATGAGCGGGAAGAAGAACGCCCACAGCCTCACCGCCTCGAGGTGCCGGCGGAGGTAGCCCAGGTTCTCGCTGTCGAACCGCTCCTCCTCGTCCTCTTCCCGGGCGAACGCCCGCACCACCCTGACCCCGCTGAGGTTCTCCTGGAGCCGCGTGGTGATGGCCGCGAGCTGCTGCTGGATGGCGAGGTACTTCGGCCGCACCCGCCGGCTGAACGTGGCCACGATGACCGCGGCCGGTGGGGCGGTCACAAGGGACACCAGGGCCAGCCGCCAGTGCAGGCTGAAGAGGACGACCAGGACCGCGCTCAGGGTGAGGACGTTCGACACGAGGTTGATGAGGCCGAAGCCCAGAAAACGCCTCAGGGTCTCGACATCGCCCGTCACCCTTGACATGAGCTGGCCGGTCACGGCGTGGTCGTAGAAGGAGAACGACAGTCTCTGGAGATGGTCGTACAGGGCGTTCCGGAGGTCGTAGATGACCTTCTGGGCGAGGTACTCCATCGAGTAGCGCTCACCGAAGGCGAACAGCCCGCGGAAGAGGACCACCGCGACCACCCCGCCAGCGGCCGCGCCGAGGAGCCCGACGTCCCCCCGGGCGATGGCCCTGTCGATGACGGTCTGGACGATGAACGGGACGACCAGTGAGGAACCGAGGCCCACGACCATCGAGACGAACCCGGCGGCCAGGGTGACCCAGTACCGCCGGGTATAGCCCAGCAGGCGGAGCAGGACCTTCACAGCCGGCCAGAACCCCTCTCCCGGCGCCGGGCCGAGGGGCCCGGCCGGCCCGCCCGCCTTCCAGGGCGTGCGGGCCCCGGTCTAGAAGACCTCCAGGTTGGCCAGTGGCACGAAGACCCTCGAGCCGTCGTCCAGCTCCACCTCTGCCGCGGGGAGAAGCGCTTCGGTCTCGAACCTGACCGGCTCAGAGGGCATAGAGACCACAGTGCCCCACCGGCCAAACTTCGGGTTGCGAACTATCCTCACTTTCGCTCCGACCGTCGGTTCTCCCTTCTCGGCCTCCCGGCGCGCGAGGAGGTCCTCCAGGGGGTCGGCCGGCTCATCGTCGTCCAGCGGGAGGATGATCTCCGGTCGGACCACCCCGGCACGGACCTGGGTCGACCCGTTCACCGAGACGGTCCGCCCCTCCGCCGCCCGCAGGAACTCGAAGACGTCCTCGGCCATGGGCATCGACCCGAAGCCCTCCGTGAGGACGATGGTCAGGTCCAGCTCCTCCTGGCCGGTGATGCCGACGACGATATCGCGGCCCAGGAGGCTGACAAGGTCCTCCATGTCGGCCCCGCCGCTCACGATGCCCGCGACACCCTCGTCAAGGGCCTTTCTCATGGCCTCCAAGGTGACCCTGCCCCCCCCGACCACGACG
>DPMO01000021.1 GCA_003541445.1 Clostridiales bacterium
TGACGAAGGCCACGGGGGTGCCCAGGCGCTGGGCGAAACGCTGGGCCCGCTTGACCGCGCCGGGGTCCGGGGCCACGACGACCGCGTTGTCCAGAAGACCTTTGTCTTGAAAGTACCGGGCGAGGACGGGCTGGGCGGTCAGGTGGTCGGCGGGGATGGTGAAGAAACCCTGGATCTGGTCGGCGGTGAGGTCGACGGTGACGACCCGGTCGACGCCGGCCGTGACCAGGAGGTCGGCCACGAGGCGGGCGGTGATGGGCACCCGTGGCTGGTCCTTCTTGTCCGAGCGCACATAGGGGTAATAGGGGAGGACGGCGGTCAGGCGTTTGACAGAGGCCCGGCGTAGCGCGTCGACCAGGATGAGCAGTTCCATGAAGGCCTCGTCCACCGGGGGCACCGAGGTCTGGACGACGAAGACCTCCTCCTCCCGGACACTCTCCTCGATGCGCACGAAAGTGTTGTCATTGCTGAACTTGAAGATCTCGGCCCGCCCCGGCTCAACCCCCAGGTGGGCGCAGATGTCCTCGGTCAAGGCTCGGGTGGCTCGTCCTCCGAAAACGCGCATGACCCCTGGTTCCCCCCTGTTCTCCTCACGGTGCTCCTCCGTGCTGTGCCGGCCGAGGGCGGTGCCGGGACATGGCCCCCGGCACTCGGCACGGGAAGGGCACCGGGCGCTCGGCGGCTGTCATCCAGCCGCCACTGTCTTTTCCATGACCGTCTCCTGACCTTCCTGTCGGGGTGCCTGGACCTCCCCGACGGTCTCCCCCGACTGCCAGCGCGCTATCACAATACAACTTGTTTTCACAACCTTCCGGCGCAGGAGATGCCTCCAGCAGGAGAAAACTCGGTGTCACCAGGGATTTCGAGGCGTAGTGTCGTAACTGGTCAACCGAACGTTCGGTGGTCAGAGCGAGCCGCCGCCGTCGGGGACAGGGCTCTCCAGCAGCCATTCGAAAGGGGCGTGATGCCAGGAGATGCGGATCGTCGTGTGCATCAAGCAGGTACCGGAGACGACCGAGGTCAAGATAGACCAGGCTAACAGTCGCGTGGACACCGGGGGCCTGACGAGGATCATCAACCCTTATGACACCTACGCTCTTGAAGAGGCCATCCGCATCAAGGAGAACTCCGGGGCGACGGTGACCGTCGTCAGCATGGGCCCTGACGAGGTGGACCAGTCGTTGCGTGAAGCCTTGGCCATGGGAGCCGACGAAGCCGTCCGCCTGAGCGACCCGGCCTTCGAGGGCTCGGACCCGCTGGCGACGGCCTACATCCTCGCGCGGGGCATCGAGAAGCTCGGTGACTACGACCTCATCATCTGCGGCCGCCAGGCCATGGACGGCTCGAGCGGGAACGTCGGCCCCGGCGTGGCCGAGGAGCTGGGCCTGCCCCAGGTGACCTTCGTGCGGAAGATAGAGGAGCTCAAGGAAGGCTACATCCGTCTCCAGCGCATGACGGACGACGGCTACGAGGTCCTCGAGGGGCCCCTGCCGATGCTCATCACCGTGGTGAAGGAGATAAACGAGCCGCGGCTCGCCTCCCTCAAGGGCCTCATGAAGGCCAAGCGGGTGACCATCCCCGTGTGGGGCCTGTCCGACCTCGGGGCGGACCCCTCGCGCGTCGGTCCGTCCGGGTCGCCGACCGTGGTGGCGAAGGTGGCTCCGCCTCCACCGCGCTCGGGCGGTGAGATCATCGAGGGCACGCCCGAGGAGCAGGTCAAGACGCTGGTGGCCAAGCTCAAGGCCCAGAAGGTCTTGTAGGGGGAGGGAGTCGTATGACACAGGAAGCGAAGAACATCTGGGTTCTCGTCGAGCACCGCGGGGGCAAAGTGGCCAACGTGACCCTTGAGGCCCTGGGTGTTGCCCGCAAGCTCGCCGACGCCTCCTCGCAGGAGGTATGGGCGGTGCTCCTGGCGGACGACGCGGGCTCGGTGGACACGGAGAGGCTCATCGCCTGCGGGGCCGACGTGGTCCTCGTCGCGGAGCACCCGAAGCTCGACGCCTACCGGGACGACCCCTACACCGACGTCGTGACGCGTCTCGTCAAGACCTATGAACCGGCGGCCTTCATCATCGGCGCCACGTCCAGCGGGAAGTCCCTCGCCCCCCGGTTGGCGGCCAGGCTCCGCACCGGGCTGGCCTCCGAGTGCGTCGACCTCGAATGGGACGGCGAGAAGGGCCTGGTGGCCGTCCGCCCGATGTACGGAGGCAACGTGCTGGCGACCGTCGAGACGCCGGAGGCGAGGCCTCAACTCGCCACGCTCCGGATGAAGAGCGCCCCGCGGCCGGAGCCCGACACCTCCCGCACCGGCAGGGTCGAGAAGGCGGACCTGTCCGGGCTGGAGATAACGGACCGCGTGAAGCTGCTGGAAGCCGTCGAGACGGGCGGCGGAGAGGTGAAGCTGGAGGAGGCCGACATCGTCGTCTCCGGCGGGCGTGGTGTGGGCAAGCCGGAGAACTTCGCCCTCATCAAGGCCTTGGCCGACGCCTGCCGCGGGGCGATGGGCGCCTCACGCGCCGCGGTGGACGCCGGCTGGGTCCCTTATGCGCATCAGGTCGGTCAGACGGGCAAGACGGTGAGTCCGAAGGTGTACATCGCCTGCGGCATCTCCGGGGCCATCCAGCACCTGGCGGGCATGAAGTCGTCGGACATCATCGTGGCCATCAACAAGAACCCCGACGCGCCCATTTTCAAGGTGGCCACCTACGGCATAGTCGGCGACCTCTTCGAGATCGTGCCTCTCCTGACGGAGGAGATAAAGAAGGAGACGGCCTGACCTCCAGAGCCTTCGGGGCCTGCGCGGGGCCGCCCGGTCGGGCGGCCCTGAAACTTTTCCCGAGGTCGGCCGTAATGCACGTTAAGGGTGTTTCCAAGAGTCCTTTCGCCCGGCCGCCGTCCGGCGGCCCGTCCGGGGCCGGGGCGGCCGACCGACCTGGGGGTGGCTGGATGAGTGACCGGATAAGAAGCGTCCTGGCCATCGACGTGGGGAGCACCACGACCAAAGCCATCGTCGTCGAGGAGCGGGACGGCGCCTGCCGGCTCGTGGCCAGGGGGGAGGCCCCGACCACGGTCGAGGCGCCCCAGGAGGACGTGATGGTCGGCGTCCGGCTGGCGGCGGCCCGAGCGGAGGCGAGGCTCGGGCGGCGTCTCGTGCGCGAGGGCAGGCTCATCACCCCGCAGGTCGGGGATGAGGGAGTCGACCTCTTCGTGTGCACCTCCAGCGCTGGCGGGGGTCTGCAGATGACCGTCGCGGGCCTGGTCAAGACGATGACGGCCGAGAGCGCGGAGAGGGCCGCGCTGGGCGCCGGGGCCGTCGTCATGGACGTCATCTCCCTCGATGACGCCCGGATGGTCCTGGAGCGCATCCGCCGCCTCCAGGAGCTGCGGCCGGACATGATTCTCATGGCCGGAGGCACGGACGACGGCAACATCTCGCACGTCGCGGCGGTGGCGGAGTACATCGCGGCCTCCCGCCCGCGGCCCCGGCTCGGGGGCGACTACCGGGTGCCCCTGGTCTACGCCGGGAACCAGAGGGCGAGGGAGTACGTGCGGGACGCCGTCGGCGACGTCATGGACGTCTACGTCGTCCCGAACATCCGCCCGACCCTTGAGGAGGAGGACCTCGAGCCGGCCCGCCGGGAGATACACCGGCTCTTCCTCGAGCACGTCATGGCCCGGGCCCCCGGCTACCGGAACCTCCTCGAGTGGGCCAAGAACGTCATCGAGCCGACGCCGATGGCCGTCGGCAAGATGATGCAGATGATGGCTGAAGCGCACCAGGCCAATGTCGTCGGGGTCGACATCGGAGGGGCGACGACCGACGTCTTCTCCGTGATCGACGGCCGCTTCCACAGGTCTGTCAGCGCCAACCTCGGCATGAGCTACAGCACGGTGAACGTCCTCGCCGAAGCCGGGCCGGAGAATGTCGCGCGATGGCTGCCGTTCAGGATTTCAGTTCGGGACCTGCGCAACCTCGTCGCCAACAAGATGGTCCGCCCGACCACTCTTCCCGCCACCCTCGAAGAACTCCTCATCGAGCACGCGGTGGCGCGGGAAGCCATCCGCCTGTCCTACGAGCACCACAAGGAGATAGCCGTCACGCTCAAAGGGGTCCAGCATGTCGGCACCTTCGACAAGTTGAGGGACCTCTTCAGGCAAGAGACCCTCAGCGGCCGGTCCATCATCGAGCCGCTGACGGTGAACGCGGTCATCGGGAGCGGAGGGGTCCTCTCGCACGCCCCGCGCCGTTCACAGGCGATGCTCCTTCTCATGGACGCCTTCCAGCCAGAAGGTGTGACAGGCCTTTACGTCGACAGCGTTTTCATGATGCCCCACCTCGGGGTCCTGGCCGAACTCGAGCCCGAGATGGCCTTCCAGGTCTTCGAGACCGACTGTCTCGTCCCGCTGGGCACCTGTGTCGCGCCCAAGGCCCGGCCCAGGCCGGGCCGGCCGCTGGCGACCGTGCACATGGTCATGCCCGACGGGTCGAGACGGACGGAGAAGGTGCTGGGCGGGGAGATGACCGTCATCCCGCTCGGACCCGGTGAGAAGGCCCACCTCCATATCGTCCCGGTGCGCGGCGCCGACGTGGGGGCCGGGCCCGGGCGGAGGGTCGAGTCCGAGGCCGTCGGCGGTGCGGTGGGGCTGGTCCTGGACGGTCGGGGGCGTCCCATCGTGTTCCCGGAGCGGGAGGACGAGAGGCTTGCGATGGTGGCCCGGTGGCTGGAAAGCCTCGAGGCCTACCCGGAGACGGAGAGAGCGGGGCCTGGAGGCGCTGGGGGAGGTGGCCGCTAGTGTCGAGAGCGGAAGGCCAGATCTTCGAGCGGGTCCGCATCAGCCGGAAGAGGGTCATCCCTCTCCCCGGCGAGGTCGTGGTAGAGGCCGGTGACAGGGTGTGTCCGAGCGACCTCATCGCCCGGGCGGAGACCGT
>DPMO01000022.1 GCA_003541445.1 Clostridiales bacterium
CCCGGCCCCCGCGGCCGTCACTTTCCGCCCCAGGTCGATGAGGTACAGGCTGAGGGAGGCCAGCAGGAAGGTGCCGAGGTCGAGGGCCACGGCGAGGCCCGGCCCGCCAAGGGTGACCAGGGCTCCTCCCACCAGCGGTCCGACCAGCTGGGCCGCCGACTGGCTCACCGAGGCCAGGGAGTTCGCCGTCACCAGCCTGTCGGGGCCGACCAGGTCTGGGATGAGGGCGTTCCTGGCCGGCAGGTAGAAGCGGGACACGCAGGCACTGAAGGAACTCACGCCGTACACCAGCCATACGTCCCCCGCGTCCCGGACGAAGAAGAGCCCCACGAGCGCCGCCGCCCTGAGGAGGTCGCACGTGATCATCGTCAACCGTCGGTCCCACCGGTCCACGTAGACGCCCGCAACCGGGGCCAGGAGGAGCCGCGGCAGGATGTTCACGGCGAAGCTGAACCCGAGGGCGGCCTTGGAGCCCGTCAGCTGGTAGACCCATACGGGCAGGGCGACGAAGAGGACCATGTCGCCGATGACCGAGACCGTCTGGCCCAGCCAGAAGACAAGGTAGTTCCTCTCCCTCAACAGCCTGAACATGTTCTTTCGCCTCCCTGAGAGTCTCCGGTTCCTAAACCTGGTCGGCGAACTCGGCCAGGCTCTTGCCTTCCTCCGCGCGTCCGCGGTAGCCGCGGTCGACGGCGGCCCTGAGCGTCCGGGCCAGGCGGCGCCCTTCCTCGAAGAGGTCCTCCTCCACGCCCATCCCCGCGGCGAGGGCCAGGGCGTAGGTCAGGGCCACGACGTGGTAGAGGAGGTGCTCGCTCGTGTAGCGCGGCCGCAGGTGGACCCAGCCCCGGGTCCAGGAGGCGTAGAGGTCGCGGGGCCGGTTCAGCTCCCTGAGCGCCCCCTCCACCCCGTGCTCCTCGATGAGCGCAAGGCACCGGGAAGTGATGAGCATTATGTAGCGGAGCTGCTTGGCGGCCACACTGGCCGCCGCCCTGTTCGCCTCCTCAAGGGTGAAGCTCTCCGGTCCGCCCATCTCGAACCAGACGTCCCGTGACCAGAGACCCATGGGCCAGATGAGACTCTCCCCCACGGCGAGGCGCGGCGGGGCGATGCTGTAGATGAAGGGGATGATGTGGTGCGCCTCGGAGCCGAGCGCTCCGAGGACGTCCTCGAACCCGGACAGCTTGGAGGCGACGCGCTTGGCCCTCTCCTCTGTCTCCCGGAGGAAGGCCTCCACCTTCGGGCCGGGCTTTCGGCCCTCGAGTTCGGAGCGGATGCGGCGGTGCTCGGCTAGGGCCTGCTCCTTGACCTCCGGCGGGGTGTCGGGGAGGTAGGCCCTGGCCAGGGCCAGGGTGAGGTCGCAGACCATGACCGCCCAGTCCGCCGACCACAGGGCCGGCACGTGCCACCTCGGGAAATCGCTCAGCATGCCGGCCACGGACTCCCGGCTGACGAGGTTCGTCCTCGAGCGGTCCTCGCCGGCGGGGCGGGGCGCGTAGGCGGCCTTCACCCAGGCGACGAGTTGGTCGTAGGTAGGTTCGAGATACCCGAGTTCGAAGGCCTGGTCGAGGTCTCCGATGGTCAGCGGCCTGATGGTGCCGAGGCGGTGCTCCTCAAGGATGCCCTTGTCGATGAGGGCGTCGACGAGTTTCCTGAGGCGGCTGTAGGGAAGGCCGAGGGCCCGCTCCATCTCCCTCAAGGTGGCCAGCTCGGGGCGGGTGTGGTTCAGCATGAGGTACTCGAGGATGACCCGGTAGAAGGGCCTTTCGAGCTCCTCCATGTGCTCCCCGAGACGCTCGAGGTGCTCCTCGGCCCTGCGCCGGAGCTCCTTGATTTGGTCGCGGTCCTCCACTGCCGTACATCCTCCTTCCGGTTGGTCTGGGGTCAATCACCTGACGCCATGCCAATCACGTGATTTCCCCGGGCTCAATAATACAGGCAGGCTGTGGCTTTCGTCAAGCCCCTCCCTCCGCCGAGCTCCGAACCCCTCCGATTCTCAGGAGACCGTCAGCTAATGACGGTGGACCCGTGTACATTCAGGGTCGGGGGGAATCCGTACCTTGGACAGACTGTGCCCTACGGAGCCGGCATCACTCGTCATGACCCTGACTCACCGACTTCGTACGGGCCAGCCCTCTACCGAACGGAGGCCGGTGATCTCCATGTCGCTCTTTGCGCCCTCGAGAAGGCCGGTCGCTCTCCTGGGAGCGATGCTCACGGTGACCTGCGTCCTCACCCTTGTTCTCACCTCCGTCCCGGCGGTGTGTCTCGGCACGCCTCACGTCACACGACCGTCGGCTCCGGTGTGTCTTGCCGCCGGTCCGCCCGAAGACGTCGAGGTTGTGGTCGACGTGGTCTACATGGTGGACGTGTCGGGGTCCATCATCGGCCTGGGAAGGACCCGCGGCGACCTCCTCCCCGTCCTCATCGAGGCGCTCGTGGACGAGGTCTACCGAACCAAGGGCGGGACAAGTCTCACCATCGCCACCTTCGGCGACGGGCTCCACGATGTCGACGGGCCGGGCGGCGCCTACGAGAAGCTCCACCGCTTCCATATCGACCCGACCGACCTTGCGGGCTCCCGCCAGCGCATCGTCGACTACATCCGAGGCCTGAACGTGGCGGTCCGCAGGGAAGGCGGTCATTCCGACCGCACCGCGATCTACGACAGCGTGCGTGAAGTCATTATGAAGCTCGACCAGTTGAAGGCGGAGTGGGAGGACCGCAACCCGGGAAGGTCCTACACGGACCATCGCATCCAGAAGGTCGTCATCTTCACCGACGGCCTCGACAACGCGTCCGACGTTTGGAGCCAGCAAGACTTCGAGGAGGCGCTCGACACCCGGTCGGACCACCTGTTCGTCAAATTCGTGACCGCACCGGGTCTGGACTTCCCCGGGCATGAGGGAGCCCCCGTCGAGACAGGGTTCGACAGCCGCTCCGTCGAGGTCGTCCCTCTGCCCCGCTTCCTCGACTTCGGCAACGTGCGGGCTCTGGACGCCGGTGAGAGCGTATCGGCGTCGATGAAGCTCGTGGCCCAGCGCCCCATCCCCTCGAGCCGCATCGACTTCACCTGCGCCTTCCGAGGCGTGCCCGAAGGAGCGCTCGAGGTCACCCTCAACCCTGATGTCATCGACGGCGACCCGACCCAGGTGGTCGTGCGCGTCCTGCTCACGGTCATCGACAAGGAGGCCCTCGACCGCGCCTCGCTCGCCTCAGGCAGGACCTTGTTCACCGGCACCCTCGACCTGAAGGGGGCCGACCCGCAGGTCTGTTTCCTGCCGCCCAAGACCAACCTTTCCTTCTCGTACGAGCCCACAGGTCAGGTTGACGTCCGGCCGGCGTCCCGGCACCCGGGCCTGTTCGAAGGGGTGCGGCGGCCAGCCGGGACCGACGAGCCGGCCACGGTATCGTACCTTCTGACCTTCGACCAGGACGCCAGCGAGACCGGGCTCACTCTCACGGCGCGTTTCGAGTGGGACAGCGGCAACCCCGCCGATGTCGAGGCGCTCGCCGCCCAGCACGGGGCCCCTCTCATCACCTTCGACTGGCGGCCCGGGGGGCCGGAGGCCCCACGCCCTGGACCGGTGACCATCGGCCCCGGTGTCGAATGCCTGATTGTCGCCCTCACCCTACCCAAGGAGCTCGAACCGGACCTCCCGGCCGGCATCTACGGAGGCCGTCTGGTCCTCGAGGCCCAT
>DPMO01000292.1 GCA_003541445.1 Clostridiales bacterium
GTCACCAGCATCACCAAGGAAGGGTTCCTGAAGTTCCTTCCCGTGGGCGGCTGGTGGGAACAGGTGATGCTCGCCCAGCGGGTCGTCGTCAAGACCAGGAAAGGCGATGTCCCGGGCATCATCGGCTCGAAGCCCCCGCATCTTCTCGGGCAGGAAGAGCGGAACAAGGTCGTCCAGAAGAAGGACATGTTCATCGACATCGGAGCGGCCGACGAGAAGGAGGCCACGGAGGAACTCGGGGTCCGGCCGGGTGACCAGGTCGTTCCCGACAGCCGGTTCCAGCTCACGGCGAACGGCAGGCTCGTCATGGGCAAGGCCTGGGACGACCGCATCGGCATAGCCGTGTTCATCGACGTCATGCGGGCCCTCAAGGACGGCGGCCATCCCAACACCATCTACGGGGTCGGGACCGTCCAGGAGGAGGTCGGCCTTCGGGGGGCCAAGACCAGTGTCGAGGCTGTCGACCCCCACGTGGGCTTCGCCCTCGAGGTGGACATCCCCGGAGACACTCCCGGCGTCGGGGAGCACGAGGCCATCAGCAAGGTGGGCAAGGGCCTGAGCATCCTCATCATCGACAGCTCCATGATCCCGAGCCGACGCCTGTTCGAACTGTGCGTCGAGACGGCGGAGAAGGAGAACATCCCCTTCCAGTACTCGGCCATGGGGCGCGGCGGCACGGACGCCGGCCGGATACACCTGCACCGCACCGGTGTCCCGAGCGTGGTCATCAGCGTCCCCACCCGCTACATCCACAGCCACACCTCCCTTCTCAGCCTGGAGGACTACGACAACACGGTGAAGCTCGTGACCGCCCTGATGAGGAGGCTCGACGCCGAGACGGTCGCCGCCCTGACGGACTTTTGAGCCTGCGGCCCGCTACCGCTCGGCGCCCTGCGGGGCGTGCGGGACGGCGGCCGGCCTGCCCGCCGGCCGCCGTCGACCCTTGGAGGTGCTGCCAAGACGTGTCCGAGAAAAAAGCCGACATCATCGAGCGGACGCTCGTCCTGATCAAGCCCGACGCCGTGCGGCGGGGCCTCATCGGACGCATCCTGGCCCGGTTCGAGGAGGTCGGGCTCAAGGTCGTGGGCCTCAAGATGACCGTGCCGTCGCCGGAGTTCGCCGCGAGGCACTATCCGAACACCCCCGACTGGATAGAGGGGATGGGGCGGAAGACTCTCGAGACCTACCGCGACCGGGGCATCGACCCCGTCGCGGAGGTCGGGACCGACGACCCGGTGAAGATCGGGGAGATGGTCAAGGGCTGGAACGTCGACTACCTCTCGTCGGGTCCCGTGGTCGCCGTGGTCCTGGAGGGCCTGCACGCCATCGCCACCGTGCGCAAGCTGTGCGGCGCCACGATGCCGCTCTACGCCGACCCGGGGACCATCCGCGGCGACTACTCGTCCACCTCGGCCGTCGCGGCCAACCAAGTGAAGCGGGCCGTGCGGAACCTCGTCCACGCCTCGTCGAACCCCGAGGAGGCGGCGCACGAGATAGCCCACTGGTTCGGGCCGGAGAGGCCCTGCGAGTACAGACGCGCCGACGAGGAGGTCCTGTACTAGGTTTCCGTGCCCCGATGGGTCCTGCATGTCGACATGGACGCCTTCTTCGCGTCCGTCGAGCAGGTGCTCGACCCGACCCTCGCCGGGCGCCCGGTCATCGTCTGCGGCCGGGCCGAGGAGCGTGGTGTCGTCTCGGCCGCCTCCTACGAGGCCCGGCGCTACGGGGTGCGGTCGGCCATGCCCACCGCCCAGGCCAAGCGCCTTTGCCCTGAGGGCGTCTTCGTCAGCGCCAACCACAGGGCCTACCGCGAGTACTCGCGGCGCGTCCTCGGCGTCCTGAAGCGGTTCACGCCCCTTTTCGAGCAGACCTCGGTCGACGAGGCCTACCTGGACATCACCGGCTGTGAGAAGCTCCTCGGCGGTCCGGTGGCGGCGGCCAGGAAGGTCAAGGAAGCCGTCCGGGCCGAGACCGGTCTCACCTGCTCGGTGGGGGTCGCTCCGAACCGCCTCCTGGCCAAGATGGGCTCTGAGATGCAGAAGCCTGACGGCCTCACCCTCATCCGGGTCGAGGACGTCCCCGGCCTCATCTGGCCCCTGCCCGTCGGCCGGCTCCACGGCGTGGGACCCAGGACAGCGGCCAGGCTCCGCGCCCTGGGCCTTCAGACCATCGGCGACCTGGCCCGGTACCCGGTGGACCTTCTCGTGCGGGAGTTCGGTGTCGCGGGCCGACACCTTCACGACGCGGCCAACGGCCGCGACGAGACCCCGGTCACGCCGCCGGACGAGGCGGGGGCGCCCAAGTCCCTGAGCCGCGAGACCACCTTCTCCCGGGACGTGGACGACGCCGAGGAACTCGAGAGGGCGCTCCTGGCCCTGTCGGAGGACGTGGCCTCGCGCCTCCGGCGGGAGGGCTACCGGGGCCGGACGGTGACGGTCAAGATCCGCAGGGCGGACTTCAGCACGGTGACGCGGTCCCGGACTCTCGGCACCCCGACAGACCTGACCGAGGAGATATACGAGGCGGCCCGGTCGGCCTTTGCCTCCTGGTGGCGTCCCTCGGTGAGGATACGCCTCCTCGGCGTCGGGGTCACGAACCTCGAGACGGGCGGTGATGGGCCCCGGACCTTGTTCGACCCGAGAGAGAAGCTTCAGAGGGTATCCAGGGCCGTCGATAGAATCAGGAACAGATACGGCGAGCGTTCCGTGGTCCGGGCCCGGCTCCTCTCCGGGAGCCGGGACGGGCCGCCGAATGACACCGGGCGGGAGCGGGGCGAGAGGTCTTGATCCTGGTCGGGACGTCCGGGTTCAGCTACAGGGACTGGGTCGGGTCCTTCTATCCGGAGGGGACGAGGCCTAGGGACATGCTGGCCCATTACGCCCGGCGCTTCCCTGTCGTGGAACTCAACTTCAGCTACTACCGGATGCCCGATGCCCGGACCCTGGCTTCCATGGACCGCCGGACCCCCGACAGGTTCGAGTTCCTCATCAAGGCCCACCAGTCCATGACCCACGACATCCCGGCCGACCCGGCGGAGCGCCGGGCGGTCTTCGAGGAGTTCCGGGCGGCGGTCCGTCCTCTCGAGGAGTCGGGCAAGCTCGGGTGTGTCCTCTTCCAGTTCCCATGGAAGCACCGCCCCTCGGCGGAGACGGTCTCCTACCTCGGCGAAATCCGCGACCGGTACCCCGACCTCCCCCTCGTGGTCGAGTTCCGCAACCGGGAGTGGGTCCGCCCGGAGACCCACGAGACACTGAGGCGGCTCGGGCTCGGGTACTGCTGTGTGGACGAGCCGGCCCTGAAAGGGCTCATGCCCCGCGAGAGCGTGGTGACCTCCGGCATCGGCTACGTCCGGTTCCACGGACGCAACAGGGCCAAGTGGTGGAACCACAAGGAGCCCTGGGAGCGCTACGACTACCTTTACACCCGGGAGGAGCTGGAGGAGTGGGTGCCCCGGGTGCGGGACATGGAGACCAGGACCGAGAAGACCTATGTGCTCTATAACAACTGCCACGCCGGGCAGGCGGCCACGAACGCCCAGATGATGCTCGAGCTTCTCGGAACACAGCCGTCTCCCTTCGGAGGTGCGGGCGGACGCCCCGGCGGCCGCCGGAGCGGGGGGACGAGGGCCTCAGGAGGATAGCTGGACCGCAGGTGGAATCAGGCTATAGCCGACATGGCGGCTCGTCCGCCTTGTCGGAAGGGGGAGAGAGCGGTGACGGGCGCCGAAGAGGTCCGCAAGCCCGGGGCCGAGGTCGGGGAGGGCTGCCCTGTCTGCCGGGGCGGCCGGCACGGGGCGACCGGGACCCTTCAGGAGGATGTGGAGCGCTTTGAGAGGCTCCTGCGGAGGATAAGCCATGTCGTCTACACCAAGGGCCGCGAGATCCTCGCCGACTTCGGCATCACCTCTCCCCAGTTCGACGCCCTGCTGTTCCTCCACCGGGACGGGGACATGCCCATGGGGGCCCTTTGCGACCGCATGTCTCTCGCGTGCAGCACCGTGACCGACCTCGTCAGCCGGATGGAGAAGGGCGGGTTCGTCATCCGGGAGCGGGACCAGAACGACCGCCGGGTGATAAAGGTTCGCCTTCTGCCCCGCGGCGAGGAGATGGTCCACAAGGTGATGGCGAGCCGGATACGCTACCTCACCGACATCCTGGCGGACCTTCCGGCCGAGGAGAGGGCCAAGGCCATCGCGGTCCTGGAGGAGATATACGAGCTCATACACGAACCGACCACTTGACCTCTACCGACCACACCACCATCACCCGCACAACCCCCACACAGCTCGTCTCGGGGCCGTGCGGCTGAGCCGGGAGGGACAGGCCGATGCTGTCCACGTCAGAGATCATGCAGGTGGCGCTCGACCTCGTGGGGTTCCGGGAGGTTCCCGGCGACAGCGCCGTCCAGGTCGAAGGTGACGGCATCCGGAGGGCGCTCTTCGGCATCGACGTCGGGCCGGCCGAGCTCCTCCTCGCCAGGGAGCTCGGTCTCGACGCGGCCATAGCCCACCACCCGAACCCCTTCGTCCAGGGCTACGCGGACGTCCTTGACCGGCACATCGACCAGATGGTGGCGGCGGGGGTCCCGCGGGGCGAGGCCGAAGAGGCGGTGAGACCCCTCAAGGAGGCGCTCACCCTCCGGTACCACGCCGGCAACTACGGGCAGACCGTCTCGGCGGCGAGGCTCCTCGGCCTGCCCTACGTGAACATCCACAACCCCCTCGACGAGCTGGGCCGCCGCATCATGGAGAGGGCCGTCCAGGAGGCCGTCTCGGCCGCCGGTCCCCGGGCCACGGTCGGTCACGTCATCGAGGGGCTCATGACCCTCCCCGAGTTCCAGGCGGCGCCCACGCGCCCGCTGGTCGTGTTGGGTGACCCTGGGAACCCGGCCGGGAGGGTGGTCGTCGCCCACGGGGCCGGGACCAACGGCCGGGCCCCCGTCGCCCTGGCCTACTTCCGGCACGGTGTGGGCACCCTGGT
>DPMO01000167.1 GCA_003541445.1 Clostridiales bacterium
CCATCGATGGTCAGTTTGACCAGAGCCATTTCCTCACTCCCCGTTCGGTAAGGTCTCCCTCGCGCGAGGCTCAGTCCTCCTTCACGTCACAACGAAGGCAGCGGGCGGCCTCCGCGAGGGCCATACCGGCCGTGTACCCGAGCTCGACCTCGGTGAAGTCGGTCGTCCTCTGCTCGACCGGGACGCACGGCACCGCCTGCCGCGGCGTCTCCTCTTCGATGGGTTCGGCCGTGAGCTTCCGCACGACCTCGGCCGGCCGGTAGAGGACTCCGTCACCGCCCAGGTACCTGTCGATGGCCTGCGCGGCACGCTTCCCGGCCGCGATGGCCTCTATCACCGTGTCCGGCCCGGTCACGCAGTCGCCGCCGGCGAAGACGCCGTCCACTCCGGTGGCACACGTCTTCCCGTCGGCGACGAACGTCCCGCGCCGGTCTGTCTCCAGTCCGTCCTCCTCCAGGCCGGCGGTCTCGACGGCCTGTCCGATGGCGGTGATGATGACGTCGGCCTCGACGATGAAGTCAGACCCTTCCCTCGGCACGGGGCGGCGACGGCCGGACCTGTCGAACTCCCCGAGGTCGGCCTCGAGGCACTCCAGGCCTCCGACCTTTCCGCCGCGGGTGATGACCCGCTTCGGGATGACAAGGGTCCGGATCTCGACGCCCTCCCGCTCGGCCTCCTCGATCTCCTCCTTGAGAGCCGGCATCTCGGTCCGGGTCCGGCGGTAGAGGAGGGAGACCTTCCTGGCCCCGAGTCTGAGGCTCGAGCGCGCCGCGTCGATGGCCGCGTTACCGCCGCCGACGACCAGCACGGCGCGTCCCTTGAGGCTCTCGGCCTCGCCGAGGTTGACCTGGCGCAGGAACGTCACGGCGTCATAGACGCCCTCGGCGTCCTCACCGGGCACGCCGAGCTTCTGACCCTTGTGGGCTCCGACGGCGAGGAAGACCGCGTCATGCTTCCTGCGGAGGTCGGCCAGGGAGATGTCCTTGCCCACCCTGACCCCCGTCTTGAAGACGACGCCGAGGTCCTCGATCATCTTGATCTCACGCCGGAGGGTCTTCTTCGGCAGGCGGTACTCCGGGATGCCCGCAGCCAGCATGCCGCCGATGACCGGGAGAGCCTCGTAGACCGTCACCTGGTAGCCGAGCCGGGCAAGATAGGTGGCGCACGTCAGACCGGCCGGTCCGGACCCGACCACAGCGACCTTCTCCGACTTGGTCTCGGCCTTGGGCGGAAGACCGAACTCGCCGTCGCTGGAGACCGGGTACTCGGCCACGAAGCGCTTGAGGGCCCTGATGGCGACCGGGGCGTCGAGCTGCCCGCGGCGGCACTTGGCCTCACAGGGGTGATGGCAGACGCGGCCACAGACCATGGGCAGAGGGTTGTCAAGCCGGACCACGGCGTGCGCTTCGGCGAACCTTCCCTGCCGGGCCAGGTCGACATAGAGAGGCACGTCGACCCCGGCCGGGCACGAGTTCTGACACGGAGAGGTGAAGAGCGAGGCGCAGACGGACGCCGGGCACTTCTTCTCCCGTATATGCTTGTCGTACTCCTCACGGAAGTAGCGGATGGTCGAAAGGACCGGGTTGGGGGCCGTCTGCCCCAGCCCGCAGAGAGCCGTGGCCTTGATCTGCTCACCAAGCTCGATGAGAAGCTCCACGTCCCCCTCGCGGCCTTCCCCGTGGGTGATGCGGTCGAGGATCTCGAGCATCCGCTTCGTGCCGATGCGGCACGGGGCACACTTGCCGCAGGACTCTTCCTGGACGAACTCGAGGAAGAACTTCGCCAGGTCGACCATGCAGGTGTCCTCGTCCATGATGATGAGGCCGCCCGACCCGACGATGGTGCCGAGTTCGGCCAGTGACTCGTAGTCGACAGGGGTGTTCAGGTACTCCCGCGGGATGCATCCGCCCGAGGGTCCGCCCGTCTGGGCGGCCTTGAACGGCTTGTCGTCCACGAGGCCCCCACCGAGGTCGTAGACGATCTCGCCGAGGGTCATCCCCATGGGGACCTCCACAAGACCGGTGTTCCGCACCTTGCCGGCGAGGGCGAAGACCTTCGTGCCCTTGGACCTCTCGGTCCCCATGGAGGCGAACCACTCGCCGCCGCGCAGGATTATCGGCGGGATGTTGGCCCAGGTCTCCACGTTGTTGATGTTGGTGGGCTTGCCCCAGAGGCCGGCAGTCGCCGGGAACGGCGGACGCGGACGCGGTTCGCCCCGCCGCCCCTCGATGGAGGCCATGAGAGCCGTCTCTTCACCGCAGACGAAAGCGCCGGCGCCGACCCGTATCTCGACGTCGAAGTCGAACCCGAGACCGAAGATGTCCTTGCCCAGGAACCCGTACTCCCGGGCCTGCGCTATGGCGTGCTCGAGCCGCTCGACGGCGAGCGGGTACTCGGCGCGGACGTAGATATAGCCCCGGTCGGCCCCGATGGCGTACCCGCAGATGGCCATCCCCTCGATGACGGTGTGCGGGTCGCCCTCGAGGATGCTCCGGTCCATGAAGGCCCCGGGGTC
>DPMO01000291.1 GCA_003541445.1 Clostridiales bacterium
CGCGAGGAGGTTCTCCAGGTAGAGCCGAGCCGCGGCCGCCGGTCCGTGCCGGTCCGTGTACTCGGGGAGCTGGACGAGGGTCCCGTTGACGCTGTGGAGCGAGCCGATGACGAAGTCGAAGTGGGGGCGGAAGCGCTCCAGGTACGGGCCCAGGCCCTCGAGGTTGTGGCTCTCCAGGCCCAGCTCGGCTCCCACCCCTATCTCGAGCTCGGTCCCCCGGGCTTCCCTCAAGGCGGCGAGGGCTGACAGGTACTCCCCGGCCGGCAGGACCCTGCCGGGTACGTAAGCGGGCTCCTTCCAGCCGGGGGGCGGGGGGAACTCCAGGTGCTCGGTGAAGACGACGGCGTCGAGGCCGCGTCTGAGAGCGGCCTCGACGATCTCCTCAGGTGTGGAGCGGGCGTCTTCCGAGAACGTGCTGTGGACGTGGTAGTCGACAAGGACCGGCGCTCGGGACAGAGACGGCGACAACGGTCTACGCTGCATCTCCTTTCAGTACGGGATGGCGGTCCGGTCGGTCGGGCCGCCCGGTACGTGGTACGGACGATACCGCTTCGCGGCCTTCGCCGCGCATCCCTCCGCCGCCCCGGCGGCTCCCATCGAGGCCACCGTAGCCTCACCGGTCTTCGGCACCCCCGCCGTCCGGGTGCGGCGGGGCCGGGAGGGGCACCTTGGTCGTGTCGACGAGGAGGGTGCGGTGGCGGTCGTAGACCACCAGACCGCGTGGGGCTCCCTTGGGGCGCCGCAGGTGGCGGGCCTCGGTGTAGTCCACCTCCGCCTTCGCTTCGCCGCGGCGGGCTGACAGGTGGACGGCGAGGGCGGCCGCCTGGAGGACCGACCTCTCGGGCGGGGCCTGGCCCCTGCGGCCCTCGGGGTCCAGCCTGAGAAGGACGTGGGAGCCCGGACAGCCGCGGGCGTGGAACCAGAGGTCGTCCGGCCGGGCCAGCTTCAGGCTGAGGAGTTCGTTCTCTCTGGCCGTCCGTCCGGCCAGGACCGTGAGCCCGTCGGCGGTGACGAATCTCAAGGGGGTCGGCCGGCGGGGACGGCGGCCGGCAGCGGTCGTCTGACGTCCCCCCGGGCCGGGCTGCGCGGCGTAGCCGGCCTCGGCCAGGGCCCGTTCGATGGAGTGGAGCTCGACCAGGGTCTCCGCCGCGCCCTCAAGGCGCCGGGTGACCGCGGCCAAGGTGGCCGCGGCGGGGGCGGGGGCGTCTTCCGCACCCGGCTCGACACCACGGTGGGCCAGCACCTGGTCGAGGTCGTAGGCCACGGACTCGAGCCAGGCGAGGTGGTCGGCCGTCGACCGGAGGAGGTCGGCACGGGAGGCGGCCCGGCGGGCCTTGCGGTAGCGGTCGAAGAAGCGACGGGCGTTGGCCGTCGGGGTGAGACGTGGGTCGAGGGTGATGGTGAGCGGGCGGCCGTCGTAGTCGGTGACGGTGACCTCCCGGGCTCCGCGCGAGATGCGGCTGAGGTTCGCGAGAAGGAGCTCGCCCTTCAGGCGGAACTCCTCGGCCCTCTGCGCCTCGGCCTGGTCGGCGGTCCTCCGGTCCAGTTTGCGTCTTGTTCGCCGGAGGGCGGACCTCAGGGTCCGCCGGGTCCGGACGACGACGGCGTCGAGGCGTGACTCGAGCCTGCGCGAGAGGTGCCAGGTCTCGAGAGCCCGGCCGACGTCGCGCGAGGGGAGCAGGACGCTGCGGTCTCCGACCTCCACCGGGACGGCCGTCACGTCGAGGACGGCATGGGGCGGTGCCTTGGACACGATGACGGCCGGGCTCCAGGGGCCGGCAGGGTAGAGGGAGACCATGTCGGAGAGCGCGCGGCGGAGGGCCGTCAGGACCTCCGCGTCCTCAGCGTCCTCCACGCCCTCCACGGTCCGAGGTGCCCCCGGCCGCGGCCGTGTGGCCCCTTTCACCGCCGCGAGGGCCCGCCGGGCGACCTCCTCCGCGGCGACGGGCCCGAGGGCCGGAGCCGCGGAGAGCAGTTTTCTCGTCAGACGTCGTAGCGGTGACGGGGTCCGGCCGCACCCGTCCGGCTCCGGAGAGCCGGCCTCGGCGGGTGCGCCGGTGAAGGTCTTCCACTGCTGGAGCAGGTCGGCCGGTGAGAGGCCCGCCCGTGCGGGGGGAGGCGAGTAGACGGCGCCTCTGGTCAGCCGGTCGTCCTCCGCGGGGGGCCAGGTGGCGGCGACCGCCCGGTCGCCGTCGAGAAGGACGACCCTGGCCGGCTTGGGAGCCGCCTCGTGGACGAGAAAGGGTGTGCGAAGGTCTTGACGCAGGCCTTCCCGCGGGGAGAAGGCGAACTCGACAACCCTTTCCCACGGGAGGTGCCTGACCCCCTTCAGCCCGCGGCCGGCCAGCCTGGCCTCGAGCACGCGGGCGAACTGTCCGAGCCCCGGGGCGGGGTCCTCAAGGAGGGTCTCGGGGGCCAGCAGACGGCCGGACTCCGGCCGCGAACGGTAGACACACGGGAAAGGCTCTCCGGCGAGAACGACGAAGACGGGTTCGCGGCGGGGGCCGAAAACGAGGCGGAGGTCTCTTCCGGGAAGGGCCTCGACCTGGAGCAGGGTGCGGCCTCTTAGAAGCCCGTCGAGCTCCGCCGCCGTGGCGGCGGTCAGGAAGGTGTCGTAGGCCACCCCGCGCTCGTCCCCCTCCGCGCAGCCCGCTCGGGGCCGGTCGTTCCGCCGGGTCTAATATAGCACGGGTCGCGCCGCGGAGCGGTCGGTCGGACCCCCGGAAGCGGGTCGCGTGGCGGGGCTTCGTAGCGGGCCCCGGACCCGGGGGCGGGCCCGGCGCCCCCGCGAGGCGAAACCTCGGTGCCGGGTGCCTCGTAGGAAAGGTCAGGACCCTGAGCGGAGGTGGAGGCGTGGTCTTCGTCCGGATGGCCGTCCGGAACGTGGCCCGGAACTGGAACCGGACGGGGATGATCATCCTGGGGATGATGGTGGCGTCGGGTCTGATGACCCTCACCATGTCCCTGGCCACAGGCTACGCCGAGTTCGCCCACCTGCCGTACCGGCAGATGGTGGGGGCGGACATCCTCATCTACCCCAACCGCTTCGTCTTCGACTCGCCCGGCGGGGAGGCCGACCGCTGGGAGCTCCGGAGACCGGACCCCGACCTTCTGACCGACGCCCGGTTCTTCCATCCGGAGCTCGCCCGGGGCTACCTCTCGCCTGCCGACGCCCCGCCGGCGGTGTTCGACCTCCAGGACCTGCCGGCCTGTCTCGGCGAGGTGGAGGGTGTGGCCGACTGGGAGCCCGGTCGTCTGCTCCGGGCCTACGTCGTCTTCGAGGACGGCGGCCGTCTCCGGGTCACCCTGCGGGGGCGGGACATCGCCGCCGACAGGGAGCGCTACAGGATGCCGGGTTCGGTGACCGTCGGCCGCTACTTCCGCGAGGAGCAGGACGGGGAGTGGGTCGCGCTGGTCAACGAGGCCGTGCCGGAGCTGGCCCGTCTATGGCCCGGAAGCCGGCTGGTCCTCGAGGTGCCGACCGTCAGGGGGTTCGGCCCGGGCGGCGAGCCCCTCCTGGACTACTCGGAGCCGCGGACCTACTACTTCCTGGTCCACGGGAGGTACTCCCTTTCTCTGGGGACGGTCCCGCTCCGGGGGGTCTCGAGTGAGGACCGGGCCGACCCGCCGCCGCGGGTCCCGGTGGCCATCGACGAGCCCGAGGTCTGGGTGCCGGCCGGCACGTTCGACAGGATCTACGCCGAGGTCTCGGGCGCTCCCCTGCGCTACACGGGCCAACTCGGCGTGACCGTGGAGACCATGGTCCACGCCAAGACCGTCGCCCGGACCCTCGCCGAGGCCCTGCCGCACTGTTCGGTCCTGACCGTCCCCCAGGAGGCCGCCCTGTCCGGCCTGCACTACGAGGCCTATCTTTCCGAGGACGGCTCCGGGGTCGACGTCGTCAGGGCCTACCGGTCGAGGTCGACCCTTGCCGTGGACGTCAAGCGGGAGCTGTCGTTCGTGGCCTTCCTGGCCGCGGGCCTCCTCGTCGTGGCCAACATGTACATCCTCGTCACGCAGAGGAGGCGTGAGATCGGGGTCTTGAAGGCCATCGGGTCGACAGGCCGCGACATCGTCGTCCTCATCCTGACCGAGGCTGTCGGCTACTCGCTCACAGGTTCGCTCATAGGGTTCGCCGCCATCCGCTTCCTGGCGACCCTCACCCTTCTCGGCTCCTCGGTGACCTTCGTCGAGGGGTTGGCGTTGACGCTCGAGGCCGCCGCCGTCGTGGTCGGCACGACGACCCTGACGGCCCTCGTCTTCGGGCTGCTCCCTGCGTGGGA
>DPMO01000037.1 GCA_003541445.1 Clostridiales bacterium
ATCCGGTACGACCTTGACGAGATCGAGGCGTGGCTCCAGTCGACCCCTGTGAAGCTCTGCCGTCGCCCCCGGGTGGGGATCTGGGTGGAGGGGACCGAGGAAGACGTGAGGCTCGTCCAGGACAAGCTGGGCCTGGTCGAGGAATACCGGCCCGTCCTCTCGCCGGAGGAGCGGCGCAACATCATCGTCGCCCGGCTCCTGGACTCCGACCACCCGGTCACGAGCCACGACCTCGCGGAGGAGCTGCACGTCTCGAGGACGACCGTCTTCGCCGACCTTGACACCGTCGAGAGTTGGCTCCAGGAGCGCGGTCTCTCGCTGGTGCGCCGGTCGAACTACGGGCTGCGGGTCATAGGCGAAGAGTCCGCCTGGCGGCAGGCGGTCTCCGACCTGCTCAACGAGTTCGCGGAGTCGGGCGAACTCGGGCAGGTCCTCATGCGGGCCGGTCAAGAGGCCGGGGTGGATTCCGGGCCGGGTTCCGCGAGTGCCCCCTATCTTCTCGCCCTTCTCGAAGGCCTCGACCTCCGGCAGGTCGAGGCCATGGTCCGCCTGGTCGAGGCCACCGCCGGCGTGGAGTTCACCACGAGCTCGTACTCGGCCCTGGTCTTCCATGTGGCCACGGCGGTCAAGCGGCTGGCCCAGGGCAAGGAGGTGCGTATGGCCCAGGACCGGCTCGCCGCTCTCAAATCCTACGGCGAGTACGCTCTCGCCCGGCTCCTCGCCGAGGAGATGAGTGAGACCTTCGGGGTCGAGGTGCCGGAGGCGGAGGTGGGCAACCTGGCCCTTCACATCATCGGGGCGAGGGTCAGGGGCCCGGCTCTGGCGAGGGCCCCTGAGGCCGACCGGATAAGGCCGCTTCTCGACGTGGAGGCCTCGGCCGTCTCAAGGCTCTTGGTCACCGCCGCACAGCGGGAGCTGGGCGTCGACCTCTCCGAGCAGCGGGACCTGGCCACCGGTCTCGCCCTTCACCTGCGCCCCGTCCTGGGACGCCTCCGCTTCAACCTTCCCGCCACGAACCCCCTCCTCAGGGAGGTCCGTCAGACCTACCCCCGCATCTACGAGGCTGCCGCCGCTGCGTGCAGGGAGGTCGAGCCCGTCGTCGGGGTCTCGATCCCACCCGAGGAGGTCGGCTTCGTGGCCATGCATCTGGTCGCGGCCATCCTCCGACGGAGGCGGGCCCTGAAGGGCAGGCGTCGGGTCGTCGCCGCCTCCACCGGAGGGGTGGGGGTCACGGAGCTGCTGGTGGCGCGCCTGCTCGACGAGTTCCCGGACTTCGAGGTCGTGGCGAGTTCATCGGCCCACAGCCTCCCGGCGGTCCTCGAACGCACCGCCCCCGATTTCGTGGTCAGCACCTCTCCGGTGCCCGGGGTGGACCGTCCAGTCCTCGTCGTGAACCCCCTCCTGCCCCAGGCCGACATCGACAAGATCCGCTCCTTCCTCGACCAGGCCTACCGGCCGGACGAAGAGGCCCTTCTGAAAGAGCTGGCCGGAAGCTGAAGGAGTGCTTGGAACGCTCTGCCACCCCTCGGCGTAGGCTGTTACGGTCATACGACGACAAGCCGCGACACGAGGGGAGTGGACGGACTTGGGACTGTGGGCTCGCGTCGTCCGCTATTTCGACCTCGGGGTCTGGCCCGACCGCGGGGTCGGATGCGGGAGTTGTCCCCCGGCCCGTTCCGGGGAGCGGAAGGCGGGTGACGACGGCGGGCGGCCGTTGCGGTGCCGTTCTCCTCTTCACACCGTTGGGCACTACGTCTCCCTGACCCTCGGAGTCCTCGCCAAACAGTTCACCGAGGCCCCCACGGGATGGACGGAGTTCGACTGGACGACGGTCGTCACGGCCGCGATTCTCGCCGCCGTCTCCTTCCCCTACGTCTACAAGAAGGTCTGTGACCCGAACCGCTCTGACCCGGTGGAGTTCTTCATCTCCTTCCAGAGCGGGTTCTTCTTCCAGACGATCCTGGAGCAGGTCAGGCGCATGCTCTAGGGGCCGGACGCCGGGAGTCCGACGGTAGGAACGCAGCGCTCGGTGCCGGAGGCCCTGCGGGGCGCCGCGGAAGGTTTTGCCCGCGGGACCGTAGAAAGGTCGAGACGTCCGCGGCCGGCGACCTCCGGAGCGACCTGCGGGATGAGACGTCCGCGGCCGGCGACCTCCGGACCTCCGGGCCGATTCCTGGCAGTCGGGTGGGCTCCCGGTGCTCTCTGTCTTCAAGGACTACCGGCTTATCTGGGACACGCTGGACATCGCCATCGTGGCCTACGTCATCTACCGGCTCTTCCTCCTCATCCGGGGCACCCGGGCCGTCCAGCTGGTGAAGGGGCTCTTCGTCCTCCTCCTAGCCGGAGTCGCCGCGAGGCTCCTCGAGCTGACCACGGTCATCTACATCCTGGACTACGTGCAGATGGCCCTCATCGTCGCCGTCCCGGTGGTGTTCCAGCCCGAACTGCGCCGGGCCCTGGAACAGTTGGGCCGCGGGCGCCTCTTCGCCCCCGCCGTGACCCTCCCTGAGGCCGAACTGGCCAAGGTCATCGACGATATCGCCACGGCCTGCGACGTCCTCGGACGAAACAAGATCGGGGCCCTCATCGTCGTCGAGCGGGAGACGGGGCTCAAGGACATCGCCGAGACGGGGACGGCCATCGACGGGCTGGTCTCCTCGGCCTTCCTCATCAACATCTTCGTCCCCAACGCACCGCTTCACGACGGCGCCGTCATCATCCGCGGCAACCGGGTCGCGGCCGCAGGCTGCTTTCTGCCCCTTTCGGAGAATCCCGACCTGAGCCGTGAGCTCGGGACCCGCCACCGGGCCGCGGTAGGGATGACCGAGCAGTCCGACGCCCTGGTCGTGGTCGTCTCCGAGGAGACAGGCTGGATATCGCTCGCCAGTGCCGGCAAGCTCATCCGCCATCTCGATGACGCGACCCTGCGGGAGATGCTGGAGAACCTCATGAAGACGGACACGCCCGCACCGGCACCCTTCCGGCCGCTGGGGCTCGACCTCTTCGGGCTGCGGCAGACCGGGAGGGCCCGGAGCAGTCGGAGGAAGGGGGGCGGCCGTGGAGCGCCTGCTTGAGAAGGACGTCGTCCTGAAGGTCGTCGCCATCCTCCTGGCCGTCTTCCTCTGGGTCCAGGCGACCGCGGAGGTGAACCCGGTGGAGCGGTTCACCTTCGACGGGGTCGGGGTGGTCCCCGAGAGCGTTCCGGAAGGGCTCGTGGTCATGGGCAACCCGCGTCCGGCGAAGGTTAACATAGCTGTGAGGTGCCGGATGCGCGTGGGCGAGAAGCTCACCTCGTCCGACTTCGCCGCCGTCGTCTCTCTTGAGGGCGGGCACGCCGGCACCTACGACTATCCGGTGGAGGTGAGCGCGCCGGAGGGGGTCGAGCTCGTGGACATCAGCCCGACCACGGTCTCCGTGACCCTGGAAGAGGTGGGCACGGCCGAGGTCCCCGTGACCGTCGAGCTCGGCGGGACCTGCCCCGAAGGCTACGCCGCCGGGGAGGGG
>DPMO01000041.1 GCA_003541445.1 Clostridiales bacterium
GGCCCCGGCCACGAGGAGGGCCGCCTCGGTGGGGTCGCCGCGCACTCTGGCGGGGCGCCCGGGGCGGCCCGGGGCCGCCTCGAGGGAGGCGTTGGTGCAGAGGACCAGTCCGGTCAGGAGGAGCCGGAGGGCCGGGTCGCCGGTGCCGGCGGCTCCGTCCGGCGGCCGTCGGGCGCGGCGGAGGGCCTTGACCGAGCCCTCGAGGGAGAAGCCCTGGCCGGTGACGAGGTAGTCCTCCTGCGGGGTCCACAGGCGCCTCACCGTCATCTCGTTCTCGGTCAGGGTCCCCGTCTTGTCACTGCAGACGACCGTCGCGCACCCGAGGGTCTCGACGGCCGGAAGCCTCCTGACGATGACGTTCCGCCGTATCATCCGCTGGACCCCGAGGGCCAGGACGACGGTGACCACGGCCGGGAGGCCTTCCGGGATGGCGGCCACGGCGAGGCTGACCCCCGCCAGGAACATGTTGTAGGGGTCCTCCCCCCGCACGACGCCCGCCCAGGCGACGAGGCCGGACACGACGAGACACCCTGCGACGAGGTAGCGTCCCAGTTGGGCGAGGCGCTTCTGCAGGGGGGTGGGGTCGCCCCCGGCCTCCTCGATGAGTCCGGCGATGCGGCCGAACTCCGTGTCCATCCCCGTGGCCACGACGAGACCCCGGCCGCGGCCGCGGGTCACCTCGGTCCCCATGAACACGGCGTTGGAGAGGTCGGCCACGCTGGCGGGCCGGCCGGGGGGCGGGGCGGCGGACTTGGCCACCGGGGCCGATTCACCCGTGAGGGCGGCCTCCTGGGTCTGGAGGTTGTGGGCCTCGAGCAGCCGGATGTCGGCCGGGACGCGGTCGCCTTCCTCGAGGACGACGATGTCCCCCGGGACGACTTCGCGGGCCGGCACGGTCTCCGGGCGCGCCGGGTCGCCCCGGACGAGCCGGGCGGTCGGGGCCGCGAGCTCGCGGAGCCTCTCCAGGGCCCGCTCGGCCCGGAACTCCTGGACGAACCCGAGGACGGCGTTCAGGACGACGATGGCGATGATGACGACGGCGTCCCCCGTCTCGCCCAGGAAGAGCGACACCGCCGCGGCACCGAGGAGGACGAGGACGATGAGGTCGGTGAACTGGGAGGCCAGCATCCTGAGCGCCGAGGGGCGGCGCCGCCGGGCTATCTCGTTCGGGCCCAGGACCTCCAGGCGGCGCTCGGCCTCCTCGGGGGTGAGCCCCCGGTGCGGGTCGGTCTCGAGCTCTGTAAGGAGGTCCTCCACGGAAGCCCCTGCCCACGGGGGAAGGGCTCCCGTGGCCCGGGGCGGCCGGCGCGGCCGCGGGCGCGGGTCAGACGGGGGCATCGGCTCGACCTCCGAGTCGTGGGCCCGGGGGCCCGCCGGGCGGCGGACCCCGGGCCGTGGTCCAGATTCCATATGCGCGGCCCGGGGAGATGGATGACCGCATGAATATGTGTGAAGATGATTGAGGGTGGAGGCGTTGGCGTGCTTGTGAGGGCGTACCCTGAGAACCCGGACAAGAAGCTGATGCGGGGGCGTCCGGGCCATCTGAGGTTGGAGGGTGTGAGGAGCCGGACGGTCGTGACGCGTTTCGGCCCGGTGGAGACCAGGCGTCGGATGTATCTCGACCTTGAGACAGGGAGCTACCGGTATCTTCTGGACGAGCGGCTGAAGCTTCGGCCACCGGAGCGTGCGACCGGGGGCGTGAAGTCCGACGTGGTGTGTTGGCGACCCGGCGTTCGTTCGGGGAGGCGTCCTGTCTTCTGGGGGTGTTCGGTCTCGGCAGGGTGCTCGAGGGCGTGGGGCGCCGGGTGGCGGCTCTGTTCTGCGAGGCGGACGGGGTTGTCATCAGGCTGCAGCGTGAGGCCAGGCGCGTGGTCGAGGCCAAGCTGGCCATCGTGATGCGGGCTGGGAGCGGGTGCATCCGTCCAGCTCGGCTTTCAGGCTGAAGGACAAGCTGGTCTATGCGTCCATCCAGGGGGCGGAGGCGTTCTGGGAGAGCGTGTGTGTGCTGGTGGCCCGCGGTTGGGGTGACCCTGAGGCGGTCAAGGTGGTCGGCGGCGACGGGGCGGGATGGGTCAAGACGGCCCTGGAGTACTTCCCGTCAGCCGTCTACCAGCTCTGCCGGTTCCACCTGACGCGGTGGATCAGAAGGTGCCTCGGCTGGTGTGAGGAGAGGCTCCGGAGGGCCCTGGCGGCCAGGGACGACCCGGAGGCGCTGCTTTACGAGGCGGGCATGGCCGTGTTGAAGGCCCCGGGTCCGGAGGAGGAGGCGCTCGCCAAGGAGCTCGTGGTCTACCTGGCGGCCAACGAGGACGGCCTGGCCGACTACCGGAGCCGGGTGAGGGTCGAGGGTGTGAAGCTCCGGGGCCTGGGGGCCATAGAGGGCAACGTCGACAAGAAGATAGCCTTGAGGATGAAGAAGAGAGGGATGGCCTGGACCAGGCGCGATGCGGCGAACATGCTGGCCTTTCTGGGCCTTGAGGCCAGCGGCATGCTGCTCCCGGCGGTCTGGGACGAGGACGGGGCTGGCGAGAAGGCGCATGAACCTGAGGCTCGGACAAAGGTCGCCGCTCAAGGAGAGGGTGCCGCACCGGTGCACATGCCGGTCCTGGACTCCGGCCAGCCTCTGGCCAAGGCCCTGAGGCGTTTTGTGGCCCCCCAGTGGCCGCTCTAGTG
>DPMO01000229.1 GCA_003541445.1 Clostridiales bacterium
CGCACGGCCGAAGGCCGTGTCGATGAGGTGCTTGTCCACCCCGGGGCCGGTCCCCTCACCGGTGCCTCCCCGCCGCGCCGAGTCCTCGAACAAGCCCCTCATGACTCCCTTGACCGTCGAGCCGGGCACAATCGGCCACCCGGTCGCCTTCTCCCGCATGACGGGGAGGTCGATGAAACCGACCCCCTGCCCTGCCCCCACGTGGAGAGGGGTGAGGGCGTGTATCCAGAAAACCCTGCTGGCCGTGGTCATGACCCTGTCGCCTCCTCACGACTCGGACTCGAGTTCTCGACATCCCACACACCCCACATGGCCAGACCGAAGCCGTCCCGCCTGTCCTGTGGGTCGTCGCACACGGACCGCAGCCAAAGCCTCTCGGCCAGCACCCTGGCCCGGCCGCCGGCGACCTCGAAGAAGTAGACGCCTCCGGCCGGCACCAGACGTCTGACCGGCTTGGCCCGCCCCTTCGCGAGGTCCCACCCTGACACCGGCCTCCACCGCTCCAGGCAGGCCCCTCTCAGCACCAGGGTCAGCTCTTCCCCGGCCCCCGGGGGGCGTCCCCGGAGAGTCCCAGGGTCTATCCAGCCCGGCAGCCAGCCCCTCTCGAACACGGCCGGGGTCGCCAGCACGAGCCGTACCCCCATGGCCCGGTCCATAGCCTCGGGCAGACCCGCGGGCGGCTGGAAGAGTCCGTCCTCGCCGTCCGCCGAGAACTCGGCGAGGCGCCTTTCGCCGCCCATGGGATGGAGCTCCCGGAGACCGTCCAGCGCCTTCCGTAGGGAGTCATCGTCCGTCTCCACACGGACGGCGATGGCCTCGCCCGGAGGGAAGACCAACCCTTCGGTGGTGAAGAGGTGATGGTCGCGTGCGGTCCCGAGGGTGCGGTCGATGCTCACATGAACCCGCGTCTCCCTCTCGGGAGAGAGGCAGAAGTGGGACTCGTCTTTGCCAACCCGGAAGCCGGAGGGGCCGTCCTCCTCGAGCCATTCACCCACCTTCTCCTGTGACCACCAGGTGGGCACCTTCGGAGGCGGCTTGGCCTCCACCACGCCGGCGGTCGGCCACAGCCCCTCCAGAGGCAGGTCGCATCCGCATCCCGGCCGCGGCGGACGGGGCCTCAACAGGGCCAGCTCGAACGGGCTCTCAGTTCCGTACACCTGAGCGTCCCGCGGGGCAGGGAAGAACACCCGACGCCGGCCGTCCTCCGAGCACCGGAGGAGGAAGGGACCACCCACCTCCACCTCCTTGAGCCTCTCGAGGAAGCTCGGGTCCCCGAACGGCGGCGGGTCCGGCCGGCAGGCACACTTGGCCAGCACCGTCCTCACCGCCCCGGCGGTGACCGAAGGGTAGGGCCAGTCCAACGAACGGGCCCGGTTCCCCGCCCCCGGGGAGAAGGGCCGTCCGTCCCGCACCACCAACGGTGCGAGCGGCGCGATCTTGACCAGAGCCATCAGTCTCCTCCACCTCCCCTGTCCCCGGACGAGCCCGGCCGCCGTGGGCCGCGGTCCGCCTGCCGGACGGCCCGGGCGATGTGGCGGGCCAGGACCAGGGTCGCGGCGAGGTCCCGCAGGCGGAGCGGCCCGAGGGCCGTCCCTTGGGCCGGATCGAGGATGCGGTCGACCATCTCGGGCGCAAGCTTCCCCGCCTGACCCGACTTACGGCTCAGGACCCGTCGGGCGTCGGCCCGGACGACCTCGAGGAGATCCGCTGGGAGTTCGGAGTCATCCTCGAATTCCGGCTGATGTCTCCTGGCGAGGCCCTCGTAGTGCTCGGCCATCAACCGCAGCTCGAAGGCCGCCCGGGCGGGCAGCCTGTCTTCCAGGAACCATCGAGAGAAGAGTTCGAGGTCGTCCGCGAGGTTCGACTGCCGTCCGTCGCCGGAAGAGTCCGCCGGAGACCACCGCCCACGCACGCGGACCTCAGAGGTCTGCCCCCTCGTCCTGAGCCAGACGTAGAGGCCGTTGCGGTCGGGCCGCTTCGCATCCCTGAGGGCCTCCTCGGCCAGG
The DNA here is from genome assembly GCA_003541445.1 of Clostridiales bacterium. Taxonomy (GTDB): domain Bacteria; phylum Bacillota; class Sulfobacillia; order UBA995; family UBA9673; genus UBA9673. The sequence continues at coordinate 2,007 of DPMO01000229.1, forward strand.
TCCAGCAGGTCATCCAAGGGGTCCAGGAAATGCCCCACGGCGATACCCACCGAGAGGGTCGGCCCGGCCGCGCCGCCGGTGTCCGGCTTCCTCCCGAGGGCGTCGTCCATCCGCCGGCCGAACTTCTCGTGGAGCTCACGGGCCGCCTTGAGGCACGTGTCGAGCGGGACGAACGCGAGCACGTCGTCGCCGCCGCTGTAAACGAGGACCCCGCGGTTCCGCTTCAGAATTCCACCCGCCTCCTCGGCGAAGGAGGCGAGGGCCCGGGACAACCTCTGGTGGGCGTCCTCGGAGCCGAGGCCCGAGAGCACCTCTCCCATCCGGTCGCCGTCCGCCGCGAGGACGGCGAGATAGGGGAGGGGCTCTCCGAACCCCTTCTCCCGGAGGACTCCCAGCCGCTCTTCTATGTCCCTCAACATCTCGTGGAGGGGACCGCTGCCTGTCTCCTCCAGCTTCTTCGCCTCCTCGAGGAAGGCCGGGTGCCGCCAGGTGAAGAGGACCTCCCCCTCGAAGGGGAAGTTCTTGTACACGGGGGCGTGTACCGGTGAGACGAGGCCCTCGAGGCCCTCGCACCGCTCCCTTATCTCTTTCAAGAGGACCTCGGCTTCGCCGCCGGCCGCCTGGACACCCCTGACCCACGGGTCGGCGGCAACGCGGCACACCGAGGCCACGCCCCTGTTCCGGAGCTGGCCCGGCGCGCCCAGGCGCTTCACCAGCCCGACGGCGTCGAGGTGCTCGCCCTCCTTTATGCCGCGACGGGTGAGCCGCTTGGGGTCCGCCCGGTTGCGAAGGAGCACGCTCTCCCGCGCCCCGTCGAGCGAGGACTTCGGCACGCCCTCCCGGCCCAACGCGGGCGCGAAGTCCCGGAGGGCCTTCCTGCCGTCGAGAAGCTTCTCGACCTCCCGGCGGGCGGCCGCGTAGTCCCCGTCGAGGGGCACCCAAGCGGCGTAGAACTCGATGACATCGCCGACCTGCTCCTTCCAGAGAGCCCTGTCGACAAAGCCGGAGACCTCGTCGTAGACCTCGCGGGCCAGGTCGGCCCACCGGTCCTCCGCCGCCTTCCGCGCCGCCTCCACGGCCCGCTCGGGCTCCAGGCCCTCAGGGAGCACGGCCAGGACCTTGTTGGGCACCGTCAGAGGGGAATCGGGCTCAAGGTCTCGGGTCTCGCTCCCCGGTTCGCCGTCTCGTCCGGGTGCCGGGAAGACGAGCCGGGCACCCTGCTCCAGGAGGGCTCTGGCGGCGGCCTTGCTCACCTCCGAGAGGGCGTAGGAGCCGAACCACAGGTCCCGCGTCCGCCGCGCGGCGGTGATGAAGCCCTTGACCGGTCCCAGGCCCAACGACACGAGATGCCGGCTCATGAGCGCTTACCCCCCTTCTCGAGCCGCTCCCTGGCGAAGACCATGAAGGCCTCTAGAGCCGACCCGGTCTTCGTGCGTCCGTGGAGCGGTGACCGGGCGTCCCTCGCGAAGGCCGGGTTCCGGATGGACTCCGGCCCGTACTCGGTCTCCCCCAGGCGCACCCCGTCCAGGCTCTCCGTCCTGAGCCTCAGGGCGATGGGCAGAGCCTTGCCCGACGAGAGCACGAGGGGCTTGAGGATGACGGGGCTCGCCATCCGCTTCCTCCCGCCGCCCGGCTCCAGGGTCTTGGGGCGCTCACCGCCCCTCAGCACGATGGGGAGTCCCAGCTCGGCCCGCGGGAAGCCCGGTGGGAGGTCCTCGGCCCGGCCCGACTTCGGGCGACCTCCCAGGCGGCCGGCCCGCAGGGCGCGGCCTTCAGGCCAGAGCGGCCGCCGTCCGGAAGACCCGACGGAGCGCCCCTGGCGCCTCCCACGCCTGTCGGGCGCACCTCCCTGCCTGAACTCCTGGAGGACGCGCACGACCTCGGCCCAGGCCCTCTCTGGCTCGCGGCCGCCCCCCGACCCCACGACAAGCCAGTCGGGCGGCGGAAGAGTGGGCCAGGCGGCAGGCTCGGCCGGCGGCTCCCAGCCGTACTCCCCCTGGCTTGACGCATACCAATCACGGACATCCTGAGGAACCGCTGCCGCCGGAGCAGACAGGGCTTCGCAGAAGAGAGCCCCGCACCCGAGACGCGTGCGCGCCCCGATGCCCCCGAAGTTCACCCAGGCCCACAGGGCCGCCATCACGTCCTCTCGGAGTCCCTCCTTGTACTCCAGCGTGAGGTCGAAGACGACACCGACGTGGCCCTGCGTGCCCCGCATCTCCTGCTGGAGGAACGGGAAGAGCACGTAGGCGCACGGATGCCCCCGGCTGACGGGCACCCTGCGCCCTTCGTCGAGAACCTTCACCTGGACCGTCACCCTGCTCGGCGTCTTGGTCGTCCCCCATATGGCGCCCTCGCGCTCGTACAGGGCCTTCGCATCCCTGTACGCCGCCCCGCGCGTCGCCCGCCACCAGAAGCGCAGGTGCCCCCTCACACTGGCCCCGCGGACGAGGGTGACCGGGTCGTTCTCCCCCGGCCGCGGTCCGCCCCCGAACATGGGTGTCACCACCCGCACGGCGAACGACTCGCGCCTCCAGCCGGGCCTCAGAGGCGGCCCGCTCGGCACCGGGGGACACCGAGCCGGAACGGTCCTCCGCTTCTCCTGCCGTCCCTTCTCGTTCTCGGTCATCTGCGGCTCCACACCCACCCTCTTTCAGCCTTCAGGCAAGGCTTCTCTCAAGAGCCGCCCCCGCCGGCGTCGGGCCCGGCAGGCGCAGCTCCGTCGAGCAGGATGATCTCGCCCATCACGTACGGGTCAGCCTGCTGCTCTTCAGCCGACCGCGTGTCGACAGCGGCCACCTTGGTGGTCGAGACGCCGAGGCGTCTGGCGCAGGCGGCGAGCCTCTCCACCACGTACTCCATCACCGTCGTGCCCCCGGTGAGGCTGACGACGACCTCCTCCGAGGAGACGAACCACCGGTGGAGCTCATCATCCAGCAGACCCTGAACCTCTCTGAAACCGCGGTGTGGGTCGTCGAGTCTGAGAAGCTTCAGGCGGTCCCGTAGATGCGTCATCCCCGCCCGCTCGAGCACCTCCGGAACCCGTCCCTCCGTCTCACGCGAGACCACGACGGCGAGCCGGTGGGGCTCCATAGCACGGAGGGCCGTGTAAAGCGCGCCCGGCTTCAGCCCCAGGGGAGCCACCAGGAGCCGCCCGGTGCCCCGCGCCGGGGCCGGGAAATCCTTGAGGAGGTCCCGGCAGTCCTTCAGGAAAGTCCGGGCCCTGTCGATGGCACTTCCGGCGTCCACGTTCTCCGTCCTGAAACCCGCATGGGCGTACTCGTTGCGGCATCTGCTGAGCTGGTCCCACAGGCGACCCAGCCGGTCCTGCCCTGCATCGGCGAGATGGAGCTTGTGGCGCTGGGCCGCGGCGTTCAGAGCCGCCTCTGCCTCCCGCCGGGTCCGTCCTACGGCCAGCCAGTCCTTCCCCCCACCGCACGCGAGCACGACAGCGCTCACAAGGGTCTCCCGCATGACGAGTAACCCCGCCGGAGCGTTCCCCCGCTCGATGTACCACTCCGCCAGGCCCAGCAGATGCTCGAGGAGTTCCCTGCTCAGCCTGACGGCCTTCTTGCCCCACCTCCTCGGAGGGGGCTCCGGCAAAGCGACACGTTCCACTGCACTGCGCAGGGGCTGAACGGCCATCCGCACGACGGCCGGGACGTCCCGGTGTTCTTCCAGCGTCGCCAGTTTCTTCAAGAGCGGCTCGGCGACGATACCGGCTTCGAGAGGAAGCCCAGAAGCGAGGGATCTTGCAAGAGGCCCAAGCTTCTGCCGCACGTCCTTGAGGGCACCGCCGACAGGCGGGAAATCCGGACCTAGGCCTCCCGGCTCCCCGTGCCGGTCCCCCGCTACCGGCCGGACCCACCTGTCCTCCGCCAAAGCCTCTTCGAGCAGGCGGAAGTCTCCTGTCCGCCGCGAGGTCTCGACCGCCTGATAGAGGCGCAAAAGGTTGAACAGAGAGGTCAGGTCGATGAGAGGGACGGGGGGTGAGACCAATTCGGCCGGCCAGTAGTAGATGCCGGCGATATCGATGCCCTTCAGCGCCGTCATGTAGACCAGGGCCACCAGGTAGACGAACGGGAGATGGCGCAGGCCGTGGGTGACGTCCACGACCACCTCCTCGCCGTCTTCCACGGCATCGCTCAGGATGCGGAGCATCTCGAATATCTCTTCCCTGGTCCGGCCGTCGGGGACGAGCAGCGCCTGGGGCTCGAGGCCGGCCCTCCTCAACTCCTCCGCCAACTCCCTGTAGGGGCCTTCATAGGCCTCCCGGGTCGCGACGACGAGAGCCCGCGAGCCGCAAAGGTCGGGCTCGCGCAGGACGGCCGTGGCCACCGGGGCGAAGCGGGTGACACACCGCTTCCCGCCGAACTCGTAGCACATCTCACGCGTGCGGAGTCCCACACTGCACACGAAACACCTGCGAAGAACCGAGCCTGACAGATGCCTCATCCTCTCGACAGGAACATCCCTAAGGGACAGGCGAGGAGCAAGACCGGAACCACGGAGTCATCTTCAGAAGGTGCGGAAGTGCCGCCGACCCAGCCGTCCAGCCTTCTGACAAGGGTAGCATAAGGGCACCGTCATTAGCCGTCGGAGTAGCCAATCCTTGGGGTGAGAACCGCATCCCGGCAGGTCAGAGAATTCGAAAAACGACCCCCTCCTTCCTTCCTGTTGCCGCCATCCTTGCCACCCTTCAAAGGATTGGGTCAAGGGATGTCGAAGCCTGCGTCCACCAGCAGGGGGTGGCTCGTGTTGCAGGACCGTCCCTGGTACGCCCGGTGGCCGGCCGGCCTCCCGGTGTCGCTCGACTACCCGTCGGTCCCCGTGTACAAGCTCCTGGAGAGTTCGGCCCGGAAGTATCCGGACCGGGAGGCGCTCGTCTTTCCCGTCTACGGGACATCCATGACATATGCCGAGCTGTGGGAGAAGGCCCGGCGTTTCGCCGCGGCCCTCTCCCGGCTCGGCGTGCGCCGGGGCGACGTCGTGTGCATCCAGCTTTCCAACAGCCCCCACTACGCCATCGCCTACTACGGCCTCATGCTGGCGGGTGCGGTCTTCACGCCCTCGCACCCCATGCAGAGCCCTTTGGAGCTCAGGCGTCAGCTCGTCGACTCCGGAGCCGAGACCCTCATCGTCCCCGACACCTTCATGCCGACCGTGACCGGGGTGCGGGGTCAGACGAGGGTCAAGAACGTGATCGTCAGCGGGGAGCAGGAACTCGTCCCGCCGTTCACGCCCGTCCACGTCGTCTCCTGGGGACCGAGGACCTACAGCTTCCAGCAGCTCCTCCTCGGTTCGCCGCCCAAGCCGCCCCCGCTCAGGCTGAACCCCGAGCGCGACATCGCCCACCTGGCCTACACCGGAGGCACGACAGGGGTGTCCAAGGGCGTCGTCCTGACCCACAAGGCCGTCGTCACGAACACCCTCCAGTTCGCCCACTGGACAGCCGGCGGAAGACCCTACCTCGACCGGAGCGGCGTCCTGCAGATAGTCGACCACCCCGGACCCCACCCCGGGGGAGACTGGGAGCTGCCGGTGACCCCCGGGGAGAGCACCATGCTCGTGGCCGTCCCCTGGTCGCACGCGATGGGCACCGTGGGCTACCTCAACGTCCCTGTCTACCTCGGGGCGACCATCGTCTGCCACCCGCGTTTCGACGCCGGCGCCTACCT
>DPMO01000281.1 GCA_003541445.1 Clostridiales bacterium
CTTCCTCACGCGGGAGGACGGGCGGGCGCTCCTGGAGGCGGCCCAGGCCGAGGCCCGACGGGTCACGGCCGTGGTCTACACCCACGAGCACTTCGACCACACCGCGGGCACCACGGACTTCCCGCCGTGCGGCGTCATCGCCAGCGAGGGGACGGCCCGTGGCCTCGTCCAGCAGCTCGAGCGCTGGAGAGAGCAGCTGGCCCGCCAGGGACTCGCGCCGAGGCGGCCGACGCTCGTCTTCGACTCCCGGGTGCGCCTCCCGTGGGAGCCCGAGGTCGTCGTGGTGGATCTGGGCGGGCACGCGGAGGGCTCGAGTGTCGTCCTCGTCCCCGAGCACAGGGTCCTCTTCGCCGGCGACCTGGTCTTCCGGGGCCGTCCGCCGTACGTGGGGACGATACGGCCGGAGAAGTGGGTCACGGCCCTTCGGACCCTCGAGGAGTGGGACGTGGAGACCGTCGTCCCCGGGCACGGTCCGGTCGGCGGCAGGGAGGTCCTGACCGAGCAGAGGGTCTGGCTGGAGGGCTTCCTCGAGCGCGTGCGCGAGGTCCGGGAGCGTGGGACGCCTCTCGATGAGGCCGTGGACCTCCTCGCGGCCGAGTTCGGCTACGCCGAGGAGCGCCGCAGGGGCCTCCGTATGGCCCTGGAGACGAGGCTGGGGTTCGGCGGGAGCAGGGGCGACCGTTGAGCCGCATCCTCCGCGGCGCCGAAGGGGCCGTCTACGCCTGCATCGTTCCCCACGAGGTCGTCGGCGCGGGCTCCGGGCCGCCAGCCGCTCGGGGGTCAGGGGTCGAGGAGGCTCTCCTCGAGTGGGCGGCGCGGGCGCGGTCCCCTGGCGAGGCGGAAGTACTCCCGCCCGAGGAGGGCGGCCGCCTCGTCGTCCACCGGGCGTCGCCGCTCGAAATCGTAGAGCCCGCCGAAGGCCCGCTCGACGTTGTGCCGCTGGGTGCGGTGGCAGAGGAGGGCCCGCATCTTCGTGTCGAGGTAGGGGAGGATGTCGATGGCCGCCACCGTCCGGTCGGACGGGCGGCGGCGCCCGCCGTAGGGAGGCAGGCTCACGTACCAGAGGCGCGGCCCTGTCGCGTCGGGTGCCTCCCGCGCTCCCGAACGGGAGCCGCCGCGGTCGGGCCGAGGCCTGTCCTCGCCGAAGACCCGGTCGAAGGCCGCCGTCGTCAGGGCGCTCACGGCCACGTGGTCGGGATGACCGTACACTCCGTCCGGCCCGAAGGTGACGACGGCTCCCGGCCGCCAGCGCTCCATCTCGCGCGCGATGGCCCCGACCGCCTCCTCGACGTCCACGTCGGCGAGCCCGCCGTCCGGGTAGCCGAGCTGGACGAGCCGGCTCACCCCGATGACGCGGCAGGTCTCCTCGAGCTCGGCCGCCCGCACCTTCCCGAGTTCGGACGGAAGACACACCGGGTCGGGCGGCTGGCGGCCGCGCTCGCCCCGCGTCGCGCAGATGAGGGCGGCCTCCCCACCGGCCGACACGTGGCGGGCGACGGTCCCGGCCGTGAGGAAGGCCTCATCGTCGGGATGGGCGAAAACGAGGAGGAGACGGCCGTGCGTGCCCCGGCGCCCGCCTCCCGTTCCTCCAGCAGACACTCCCTACCGCGAGGCCTCCTCGAGGCCGGGGTAGAGGGGGAAGGCCTCGCACAGCTCGGCGACCGTCCGCCTGGCCCTGGCCGCGACGGCCTCGTCGTCCGGCGCCTCGAGGATGTCGGCGATGAGGTTGCCGATGACCTTCATCTCGCGCTCCTTCATGCCCCTCGTCGTCACGGCCGGGGTCCCGATGCGGATGCCGCTGGCCACCTTCGGCGGCTTGGGGTCGAACGGGATGGTGTTGTAGTTGACGGTGATCGAGGCCCTGGCGAGGGCCTTCTCGGCCGAGGCTCCCGTCATCTCGCGGCCGGCCAGGCACCCGGCGGTGACGTCCACCAGCATCAGGTGGTTGTCCGTGCCGCCCGAGACGAGCCGGAGCCCCCTGTCCCGCAGCACGGCGGCCAGCTTGGCCGCGTTCGCCTTGACCTGCCGCTGGTAGCGGCGGAACTCCTCGGTGGCCGCCTCGCGGAAGGACACGGCCTTGGCCGCGATGACGTGCATCAGAGGACCGCCCTGGAGGCCGGGGAAGACGGCCTGGTCGATGGCCTTGGCGAACTCGGCGCGGCAGAGGATGGCTCCGCCGCGGGGTCCCCGCAGGGTCTTGTGGGTGGTCGTCGTGACGAAGTCGGCGTAGGGGACCGGGTTGGGGTGCTCCTTGGCCGCGACGAGGCCGGCGATGTGGGCCATGTCGACCATCAGCAGGGCCCCGCAGGCGTCGGCGATGTCGCGGAGACGGGCGAAATCGATGTACCTCGGATAGGCGCTGGCCCCGGCGACGATGAGACGCGGTCGGTGGCGCACGGCCAGGGCCTCGAGCGCGTCGTAGTCAAGGAGCTCGGTGTGGCGGGCAACCCCGTAGGGGATGAAGTTGAAGTAGCGGCCGGAGATGTTGAGCCGGTGGCCGTGGGTGAGGTGCCCCCCGTGGGTGAGGTCCATGCCGAGGACGGTGTCGCCGGGCTTCAGGACGGCCAGGTAGACCGCCGTGTTGGCCGGGGCGCCGGCGTGGGGCTGGACGTTGGCGTGCTCCGCCCCGAAGAGGGCCTTCAGGCGCTCGATGGCC
>DPMO01000298.1 GCA_003541445.1 Clostridiales bacterium
TCGTGCGGGCCGTGGCGAACTCCGACAGTCCGGTCCGCTTCACGGTCCCCCGCCGGGTCGCCATCATCAGATAGGCCCCGGAGTCGAGCTCCTTGACCGGGATGACCGCCGTGATGGTCTCCCCCCGCTCGAGAGGCACGAGGTTCACGACGGCCGTCCCGCGGGCCGTGCGCCCGGCCTCAGGTATCTGGTGGGTCTTTATGCGGTAGACCCGCCCCCTGTTGCTGAAGAACAGGAGGTGGTGATGTGTGGTCGTCACGAAGAGCCGCTCGACGAAGTCCTCTTCCCGCGTCCCCATCCCCGCCACGCCACGGCCTCCGCGCCGCTGGCTGCGGTAGGTCGCGGCGGGAAGCCGCTTCACGTAACCCCGGTGGGTCATCGTGACCACGACGTCCTCTTCAGCGATGAGGTCCTCGACGTCGAAGTCGTCGCCCACGGCCCCGCTCAGGATCTGCGTCCGCCGCTCGTCGGCGTACTTCTCCTTCACTTCCAAGAGCTCGCGGCGGACTATCTGCATCACCATCCGCTCGGAGGCCAAGACGGCCCGAAGGTACTCGATGGTCCTGGTGAGCTCCTTGTACTCCGCCTCGATCTTGTCCCTCTCCAAGGCCGTCAGGCGCTGGAGCCTCATGTCGAGGATGGCCTGGGCCTGCTTCTCGGAGAGCCCGAACCGCTCCATCAGCCCCCTGCGGGCGGTGTCCGGGTCCTTGGAGGACCGGATGAGTCTGATGACCTCGTCGAGGTGGGCCAGGGCGACGCGCAGGCCCTCGAGGATGTGGGCCCTGGCCTCGGCGCGGGCGAGCTCGAACCTCGTCCTCCTGGTGATGACCTCTTTCTGGTAGTCGAGGTAGTGGACGAGGATCTCCCGGAGGTTCAGGACCCGGGGCCTCCCGTCGACCAGGGCCAGGAGGATGATGCCGAAGGTCTGCTGCATCTGGGTGTACTTGTAGAGACGGTTCAAGATGACGTTCGGGTTCTCGTCCCGCCGGAGCTCGATGACGACGCGGACCCCGTGGCGGTCGCTCTCGTCGCGCAGGTCGGAGATGCCCTCGAGCTTCTTCTCCCTGACCAGTTCGGCGATGCGCTCGATGAGGCCGGCCTTGTTGACCTGGTAGGGTATCTCCGTCACCACGATGCGCATCCGGCCGCCCTTGACCGTCTCTATCTGCGCCCTGGCCCTCATGGTGATGACGCCGCGGCCCGTCCGGTAGGCCTCCTTGATGCCGTCGCGACCCAGGATGAGCGCCCCCGTGGGGAAGTCGGGCCCCTTGATGATGCCCGTGAGCCGCTGCAGGTCTGTCTCGGGGTCGTCGATAAGGGCGACCAGGCCGTCGATGACCTCGCCGAGGTTATGGGGAGGGATGTTGGTGGCCATGCCGACGGCTATCCCGGCCGAGCCGTTGACGAGGAGGTTGGGGAAGCGGGCGGGAAGGATGACCGGCTCCTTTTCGGACTCGTCGAAGTTGGGGGCGAAGTCGACGGTCTCCTTGTCGATGTCGCGCAGGAGCTCCATGGCCAGGGGCGCCAGCCGGACCTCGGTGTAGCGCATGGCCGCCGGCGGGTCACCGTCGAGCGAGCCGAAGTTGCCGTGACCGTCGACGAGCCTGTAGCGGATGGTGAAGTCCTGCGCCATCCGGACGATGGCGTCGTACACCGCCGCGTCCCCGTGCGGGTGGTACTTGGCGATGACCTGCCCGACGGCCCGCGCGGACTTCTTGTAGGGCTTGTCCGGGGTCATGCCCTCCTCGCGCATGGCGTAGAGGATGCGGCGGTGGACCGGCTTGAGGCCGTCGCGCACATCCGGAAGGGCCCGGCTCACGATGACGCTCATGGCGTAGTCGATGTAGGAGCTCTTCATCTCCTCTTCGATGGGCACCGTCACGATGCGGCCGTGCGTGTGCTCGGCGCCTTCAGCCATCCGTCCTCACCCCCTAGCCGACGGTGTCCAGGTTGCGGACCTCGTGCGCGTTCTCCTCGATGAACTCCCGCCGCGGCTCGACCTTGTCCCCCATGAGGATGGTGAAGATCTCGTTGGCCGCCATGGCGTCCTGAATCTCGACCCTCTGCAGAGTACGCGTCTCGGGGTTCATCGTCGTCTCCCACAGCTGCTCGGGGTTCATCTCGCCGAGGCCCTTGAACCTCTGCACGGAGACCCCTTTCGGCCCCATCTCCTCGAGGACCGCTTCGAGCTCCTGGTCCGTGTGGCAGTAGCGCTCCTCCTTGCCCTTACGGACCAGGTAAAGCGGCGGCTGGGCGATGTACACGTAGCCGGCCTGGATGAGCTTCTCCATGTAGCGGTAGAAGAACGTCAGGAGCAGGGCCCGGATGTGGGAGCCGTCCACGTCCGCGTCGGTCATGACGATTATCTTGTGGTACCGGGCCCGGTCGAGGTTGAACTCCTCACCGATGCCGGTGCCGATGGCGGTGATGATGGCCCGAATCTCCGCGTTGGCCAGGATGCGGTCGAGCCGGGCCTTCTCCACGTTGATGATCTTGCCTCTCAAGGGCAGGACGGCCTGGGTCCGCCGGTCGCGTCCCTGCTTGGCCGAGCCGCCGGCCGAATCGCCCTCGACGAGGAAGAGCTCGGCCAGTTCCGGGTCGCGGACCGAGCAGTCGGTGAGCTTGCCGGGAAGGGCGGTCACGTCCAGCGCGTTCTTGCGGCGCGTCAGCTCCCGCGCCTTCCGGGCGGCCTCCCGCGCCCGGGCGGCGTTCAGGGCCTTCTCGACGATCCGGCGGGCGACGCTCGGGTTCTCTTCGAGGTAGGCGGAGAGGCCCTCACCGACGACGGAGTCCACGATGCCCCGGGTCTCGTTGTTCCCGAGCTTGGTCTTCGTCTGCCCCTCGAACTGGGGGTTCGGGAGGTTGACGCTGAGGATGACCGTGAGGCCCTCACGGATGTCCTCACCGGCGAGGTTCGGCTCGTTCTCCTTGAGCAGTCCCGCTCGGCGGGCGTAGTCGTTCACGACCCGGGTCAGGGCCATCTTGAAGCCGGCCTCGTGCGTGCCGCCCTCCTTGGTGTGAATCGTGTTGGCGAAGGAGAGGACCGTCTCGGTGTAGCCGTCGGTGTACTGCATGGCCACCTCGACGCTCTGCCCCTCGCGCTCCGCCGAGATGTAGACGGGCGGACGGTGGAGGGCGTCCTTGTTCTTGTTGAGGGTCTCAACGAAGGAGACGATGCCCCCCCGGTAGTGGAAGAGGCTCTCCCGCCCGGTGGTCTCGTCGACGAGGCCTATCCGGAGCCCGCGGTTGAGGAAGGCCAGCTCCCGGAGCCTCTGGGCGACGATGTCGTAGTTGAAGGTGGTGTCCTCGAAGATCTCGGGGTCCGGCTTGAAGGTGATGGTCGTCCCCGTGCGGTCGCTGTCACCGGTCCTCTCCAGCGGAGTCTCGACCCTGCCGCGGCTGTAGCGCTGCTCGTAGTGGCCCCCGTCGATGTCGACCTCGACCTTGAGCCATTCCGAGAGGGCGTTGACCACGGACACCCCGACACCGTGAAGGCCCCCGGAGACCTTGTAGACCTGCCCGTCGAACTTGCCCCCGGCGTGCAGCACCGTGAGGGCCACCTCGACGGCCGGCCTCTTCATCTTCGGGTGGATGTCGACCGGGATTCCGCGCCCGTTGTCGGAGACAGTGCAGCTCCCGTCCTTGTTCAGGGAGACCCGTATCTCCGTGCAGTACCCGGCGAGGGCCTCGTCGACGGCGTTGTCGACGACCTCGTTGATGAGATGGTGCAGACCCTTCGAGCCGACGGACCCGATGTACATGCTGGGACGCCGCCGCACGGCCTCGAGGCCTTCCAGGACCTGGATGTGCTCGGCGGTGTATCCCCCCGGTCGGGTCGTGGGCATCTTGGGAGGTTCGCTCAAGACGCAACCGCTCCCCAGACAGTGGCAACGGGCCGCCCTCCGGCCCGATGCCCCAGATTATACCACACCACGGGCGGCCCGGCCACCCGCGATGAAGTGTCTAGCTGGGATTCAGCCGCCGCCCCTCCCCGGCGGCACCCTGCCGCCGGGCTGTCGTGGGTCAGGACTCACCCCTTCTTCTTCGCCCAGGTGCAGCAGCATACCTGCGGGGCTTCATCCTTCGCCCGACCGGGCGCGGCCCCTCTCGCTGAGCCAGCGCCTGGCCTTGAGGGTGGCGGTCAGCCAGCGCTCACCGGCCCTGGCGAGAGCCTCGTCACGCGTGGCCCTGGAGAAGGACCTGACCTTCTCCAGGTCTTCGGGAGGCAGGTCCACGGAGGCCAGGTCGTGCCGGTCCGGCCAGGGCCCGGACCGCTCATCCCTCCCCGGACCGGGCCCGTCCGCTCCACGGCGCCCTGCCCCCTGCCGCGGCCTGCC
>DPMO01000127.1 GCA_003541445.1 Clostridiales bacterium
CGCAGGCCGGGGGGCACCCCTGCCTGCCGCGGCCCGGAGGCGCGCGCCGGCCGCGGTCCCCAGTGAAGGGGGCCGGGGCTAGCTAGGCTCCCCCGGCCCCCTCCGAGCTCTGAACATCCGTGGAGCGTGGGCTCTCCCCTTAATCGAGCCAGCCCCTGACCTTCATGGCCTCGGCCACGCGGTTGACGGCGACCATGAAGGCCGCCCGCCTCATGGTGACGTTCTTCGTCTTGTGCATCTGGTAGACCGCGTCGAAGGCCCGGGCCATCATGACCCTCAGCTTCTCGTTGACCTCTTCCTCGGTCCAGTAGTAGTTCATGATGTTCTGGACCCACTCGAAATAGGACACGGTCACGCCGCCGGCGCTGGCCAGGATGTCGGGGATGACGAAGACACCCTTCTCGGCCAGGATCTCGTCGGCCTCGGGGGTCGTCGGGCCGTTGGCGGCCTCGCTGATGATCGCCGCCTTGACCCCCTGGGCCACCTCGGCCGTTATCTGGTTCTCCAGCGCGGCCGGGATGAGTATCTCACACTCGAGCTGGAGAAGTTCCTCGTTGGAGACAGGCTCCGAACCCGGGAAGCCGACGACAGACCCTGTCTTCTCCTTGTGCTCGAGAACCGCCCTCGGGTCGAGGCCTTCCGCCCGGTAGATGCCGCCCTTGGAGTCGTTGACGGCGATGACCTTGGCCCCCATGTCGTGGATGAGGCGCGCGGCGACACTGCCAGCGTTCCCGTACCCCTCGACGACCACGCGGGCCCCGTCGAGCTTGATTCCGAGGCGCTTGCAGGCCTCGACGGCACAGGTCACGCAGCCGCGCCCGGTGGCTTCGTTCCGGCCCGCCGAACCGCCGAGGATGAGGGGCTTGCCGGTCATGAGCCCGAAGGCGTTCCTCTCCCGCATCCGGCTGAACTCGTCGACCATCCAGGCCATTATCTGCGGGTTCGTGTAGACGTCCGGGGCGGGGATGTCCTTCTCGGGACCCACGATCTGGGAGACGTTGCGGATATAGCCCCGGCTGAGCTCCTCGAGCTCCCTCTTGGAGAGTTCCTTCGGGTTGCAGATGATGGCGCCCTTGCCCCCGCCGTAGGGCAGGCCGAGGACGGCGCACTTGAAGGTCATCCACATCGAAAGAGCCTTGACCTCGTCGACGGAGACCTCCGTGAAGAACCGCAGGCCGCCCTTTGTCGGTCCGAGGGCGTCGTTGTGCTGGGACCGGAAACCGGTGAAGACGCGCACGGTCCCGTCGTCCATGACGACCGGGATGCTGACCTCGAGCACACGGAGAGGTTGCTTCAGGATCTCGTAGACGGCGTCCGGCAGACCCAGCTCGGTGACCGCCCAGCGCACCTGCTTCTGCGCGATGAGGAATGGGTTCAGCGTCTCTTCAGTTCGGGCCAAAGCCTGTCCCCCCACTAAGAATGAGAGATTGTGACTTCAGGTACTATTACGTGTTCTCCCGACCGGGTGTTTCGGCCGACAGGCCCGTTTCGGCCAGGCGGTGACCCGCCTCCAGAGCCCTCAGGTTCAGCTCCTCGGTGCCCGCCGGGACCCGGGCCCTGACCGCCTCCCGGGCGCCCTCCCGGCTCACGACACCTGTGAGAGCCACCAGGACCCCGACCGCGACCACGGAGGCGACAATCTCCCGGCCGAGCTCGTCACGGGCCACACCGCTGATGGGGAGCTCGAAGACCCTCGCGTCGACCTCCGGCACCTCGTGGACGTGGGTGGTGTCAACGACCAGGAGGCCTCCCGGCCTGACGGTCGCGGCGTAGCGGTCGGCCGCCTCCTGGCTCATGACGAGGAGCACGTCGGGCACGGTGACCTTCGGATACCGGATGGGCTGGTCGCTGATGATGACTTCGGCCTTGCTCGCGCCGCCGCGGGACTCCGGCCCGTAGACCTGGCTCTGGACCACGTTCCGGCCGTCGATGACGGCCGCCTCGGCCAGTATTATCCCCGCCAGGATGAGGCCCTGGCCGCCCGCACCGCTCAGCCTCACCTGCCAGGTGCCGGACATCCGGACTCACCCCCTTCACGGTAGCCGGCGAGGGCGATGATCCGGTCGTACTCCTCCGTGTACTCGAGCTCCTCCGCGTCGCGGAAGACGCCCACGGTGAACTTGCCCTCGAGCTCCTCCGGGGTCATCCTCGCGGCCCGCTCGACGGGGACCGCCCTCTCCTTCTGCCACCGCAGGAGGTCCACGCCGCGCGGCATCTTGTTCCTCCGGCCGAAGTAGGTGGGACACTGGGTGACGGCCTCGATGAAGGCGAAGCCCTTGTGCCTGAGGCCCCCGGCGATGTAGTCGGCCAGCCTGGCCGGGAAGTAGGCGGCCCCCCGGGCCACGTAGGTGGCCCCGCAGCCGGCGGCGAGGGCGCAGAGGTCGAACGGCCGCTCGATGTGGCCGTAGGGCGCCGTGGTCGCCATAGCGTGGTAGGGGGTCATCGGGGAGTACTGGCCGCTGGTCATCCCGTAGATGGAGTTGTTGAAGCACACCACGGTGATGCCCATGTTCCGGCGGCAGGCGTGAACGAAGTGGTTGCCTCCGATGGCCGCCAGGTCCCCGTCGCCCGTGATGACGATGACCTCGAGCTCAGGTCTTGCCAGTTTGATGCCGCTGGCGAAGGCGATGGCCCGGCCGTGTGTGGTGTGCACCCCGTCGAAGTTCAGGTACCCGGCCGCCCGGGCGGCGCACCCGATGCCTGAGACGACCACGACACGCCGGGGGTCAAGCTCAAGCCTCATGATGGCCCTCACCAGAGCGCCCAGGACGATACCGTGGCCGCACCCCGGGCACCAGAGGTGGGGGAAGCGGTCCACCCTGAGGTAGGACAGCACGTCGGTCCGCCCGCTCCCGTCTTCCGGTGCCACCAAGTCAACTCCCCCTCTGTCCGGTGATCTCGGCGGCGATCTCCGCCGGGGTGATGAGCTCCCCGTCGACCCGACCGTAGTGCCTCACCGGGCAGCGGGCGCCCACGGCTCTCTCCACCTCGCGCGCGACCTGGCCGAGATTCATCTCCACGACGAGTATCTCGCCGCCGCCGGCGGCGAGTCCGGCGGCGAGCCGGCAGGCCTCGTCCGGGAACGGCCACAGGGTGACCAGACGCAGGAGGGCCACGTCACGGCCCTCCGCCGCCAGCCCGCGGCAGGCCTCCTCGGCGCTCCGCGCCACCGCCCCGTAGGCCACGACGACGGTGCGGCCGGCCCCTCTCCCCCGCCCCTCGGCGAGTCCCTCCGGAAGCGCCGGGCCGGAGTGCTCACCCACCGTCCACTCCACCTTGGTCAGCTCGCGCCGCCTCCGCTCGACCTTCCGGTGGAGGCGCCGGACGAGCTCCTCGGCCTTGGAGCCCTGGTGAAGCGGGTAGCCCCGCTCGTCGTGGTGGAGGCCTGTCACGTGGTAGCGGTAGCCGTCTCCGAACCTCGCCATGGGCGGGACATCGTCGGGGCCCGGGCGGTAGGGGAGGAAGTCCGGATGTCCCGGAGGGAGGTCGGGGGCCGGGCGGTCCCAGATGACGACGTCCTCCTCACGGGGCAGGACGACGTTCTCCCGCATGTGGGCGACGACCTCGTCCATGAGGAGGACGGCCGGCACTCTCAAGACCTCCGACCAGTTCACACACTCGATGACGAGGTCATAGGTCTCCTTGACCGAGGAGGGGCACATGACGACGACAGGATGGTCCCCGTGGGTTCCCCAGCGGGCCTGCATGACGTCCCCCTGGGCGGGCGATGTCGGCAGTCCTGTCGAGGGACCCGCCCTCTGGACGTTGACGATGACGCACGGCACCTCGGCCATGGCCGCGTAGCCGATGTTCTCCTGCTTGAGGGAGAAGCCGGGGCCGCTGGTGGCGGTCATGGCCTTCCGGCCCGCGAGCGACGCGCCGATGACAGCGGCCATGCTGGCTATCTCGTCTTCCATCTGGATGAACTTCCCGCCGACCTGCGGTAGGAGCCTGGCCAGGATCTCGGCTATCTCGGACGAGGGTGTTATCGGGTAGCCGGCGAAGAACCGGACCCCCGCCGTGACGGCCCCCCTCGCGCAGGCCTCGTTGCCTTGAAGGAGGACCGGGCGATCAGCTTTTCGGGGCACGTCTCTTCCTCCGGACGCTCACCGCGAAGTCGGGGCAGAGCTGCTCACATATCTGGCAGGAGGTGCACTCTTCGGGGCGGGCGATGATAGGGTGACCTTCCTCGTCGGCGTCGAAGACCTTCTTGGGGCAGAACTCGATACAGATGCCGCAGGCCTTGCACCACTCACGTCTGATGCTGACGGGCGGCTCCACGGGCTCCGTCACCGGAGACCGTGAGTCGGCCCCGGTTTCGTTGGGCATGTCCCGGCTTCCCCTCCCACGGTAAGGCCAGAGCTTTGGTCCCTCGGTTGCCGCACGCTCGTGCTCTAGTCACGGACCGAAGCGATGCCGCTCCGGTCCATCTCGATCTCGACCTTGTCGGCAATCTTGACGACGATGAACTCCTTCTTGACCAAGGTTATGACGCCCCGGATACCGCCGACGGTGACGACCTTGTCACCCTTCTTGAGGTTGTCGAGCATCTCTTTCCTCTTCTTCTGCTCGATGGACTGAGGGCGCCAGATGAGAAGGTAGAAGACGACGAAGATGATGATGAAGGGGAAAGCGAGGCCGAAGAGCTGGCTCAGGTCAGTGGACAATCCCGGTGTCCTCCTTCTCCGGTCCGCCAGGTGACCGCGGACCTTTTGGGGCTTCGGCGGCTATGAAGCAAACCCTTCTAGAAACTCCTGTGACCACTCCTCGAACCGGCCCGAGAGCACCGCCTGCCTGGCCTCGGCCATCAAACGGTGCAGGAAGTGCAGATTGTGGTGTGTCAGGAGCACAAGCCCGAGAATCTCCTTGGCCGAGACGAGGTGTCTTATGTAGGCCCGGGTGAAGTTCCGGCACGCGTAGCACCCGCACCCCTCCTCGAGCGGGCCGAAGTCCTCCGCGTAGGCGGCGTTGCGGACGACCACGTTGCCCCGGCGGGTCATGGCCGTGCCGTGCCGGCCGAGACGGGTGGGCAGGACGCAGTCGAACATGTCGACCCCCCTGGCGATGACGGCCACTATCTCCGCCGGGCTCCCGAGGCCCATGAAGTAGCGCGGCCTGTCGGGCGGGAGATGCTCTGTCGTGGCCTCCACCGCGGCCAGCATCTCCTCGCGGCTCTCGCCGAGCCCGAGTCCTCCGATAGCATACCCGTCGAACCCGAGCGAGGCAAGGGCCTGGGCGCTCTCCCGCCGCAGGTCGGCGTACAGGCCACCCTGGACGATACCGAACAGACCGCGGCCCGGAGGACGCGGCCCGACCCTCTCCAACGACCGCCGGGCCCAGGCGCCGGTCCGCTCGACGGCCCGGCCGACCATCTCGCGGGGAGCGTCGGAGGGCGGGCACTCGTCGAGGACCATCATGATGTCGGACCCGAGGGCCATCTGGATGTCCATGACCTTCTCCGGAGACAGGAAGTGCTCCGAACCGTCTATATGGGACCGGAAGAGGACGCCCCGGTCATCCACCTTCCGGAGTGCGGCCAGGCTGAAGACCTGGTAGCCGCCGCTGTCGGTCAGGATGGGCCCTTCCCACCCCATGAAGGCGTGAAGCCCCCCCGCCTTGCGGATGACCTCCACACCGGGGCGGAGGTAGAGGTGGTAGG
>DPMO01000140.1 GCA_003541445.1 Clostridiales bacterium
TTGGAGAGGGGCCGTCCCTTGACCCGGCCGTCGGGGGTGCTGGCGGTGAGAGGCCCGTAGGCTATCCAGTAGTTCCAGGACAGGTAGCCGCCGCGGAACCGGCGCCCTGTCGCCGGCGACCGTCTGCGGAAGACCTCCGTGGTCCAGAACTCGGAGAGGTCGCGGGCGATGTCATCGACATAGGGGTCGCCGTTGCCGAACTTGGGCCCCCGGGTGACGAGGAGCTGGCGGAGGTTCTCCAGACCGTCGAAATCGGCCATGAGGGCCCGCACGAGTTCAGCCATGCCGACGCGCCGCTCGTCGAAGACGAGCTTCTTGACCGCGGCCACCGAGTCGGCCAGTGTCGCCAGGCCGACACCTTCGACGGTGATGTAGCTGTGCCGGGGACCCCCGGCGGTCACATCGCGGCGGCTCTCGACGCAGCCGTCGACGATGGTCGAGAGGTAGGGGGTCGGCTCCCAGGTGGCCCGTATCCGGTCGGCCTCCGCGGCGCAGGCCAGGAGGCGGTCGATGAGGGCCAGGAGCTGCCGCTTCACGGCGGCGTAGAACTCGTCGAAGGTCTTGAAGGACTCGGGTCTTCCCGTCGCAGGGCCTATCCGGGTGCCGGTGACCATGTTCACCCCGTTGTTGAGGGCGAGTTCGACGGCCTTCGCCAGGTTGAGGTTCACGTCCACCGTGCCTGAGCGGTCGTCCCCCTGCAGGGTGTTCTCCAGGCACCCTACCGGCGCGTAGTCCCACAGCCGTTCCTCGGGGAGACCCTGCCAACGGAGCCCCCTGATCGCGTTCTCGTCGAAGTTCAGAAGGAACGGGGAGCCCTGGGCCTTGGCCACCATCTCGACCACGCGGTCCAGAAGGTCGTCCGGGGTGCCAGCGTGGAGCCGGACGTTCGGCTTGGGCTCAAGAAGGTTCATCTTCTCGATGACGTCGAGGATGAGCCAGGTCAGCTCGTTGGAGGCGTCCTCGCCGTCCGGACCACAGCCCCCGATGGTGACGAGCTGGCCGAAGCCCGAGGTTATGCCCTGGTTGGCCCCGATTCGTCCCTGGTAGTCATAGGCGTAGTTGTGCTTGATCCAGAAGCACTGGAGGATCTCGGCGGCCCTGTCCCGGGTCAGCCGTCCTTCGTCGAGGTCTTTTCTGTAGTAGGGGTAGAGATACTGGTCGATGCGGCCGTAGGAGAGGCCCGCCCCGGGGTAGGATTCGGCGGCCATGACCAGCATGTGGGTCATCCAAAGGGCCTGGACCGCCTCGTGGAAGGTCTCGGCGGGGAGCCACGGCACCTTGCGGCAGATGGCGGCGATCTCCCTGAGCTCGGCCTGACGCTCAGCGGGTGTGTCCGGGTCGGCCGCGAGCCGCTCCGCTTCAGTGGCGTAGCGCTCCGACAGGATGCGCGGGGCGTCGCACGAGACCGCCAGGGCCTCCAGGAACTCGCGGGCCTCCGGGTCGGCCTCCCGGGACATCTCCTCCTCGATGCCGGCCTTGATGCCGGAGAACCCGAGCTTGAGCACCTTGGGGTAGTTCGGGATGATGTGGCCGGGTATGGCCCCGGTGTTCCCGACGGCCTCCGCGTTGAGGGCCACGAGGTCCTTGAACCATCTGTCGACGGCCGGGCGGAAGCGCGCGGCCTCCTCGCGGGTGAGGCACCGCGAAAGGGCCGTGGAGAACTGGCCGCCGACGATGAGCTCCCCGTCGAGGATATGGACCGGGAGGTGGTCCTTCAGGACGCAGTTGAAGAACAGGGCCCGCCGCATGGGGATGCTCCGCTCCCAGAAGCCCTCCGGGAGCGGGACGACGGTCGCCCCCGCCAGGAGGCTGTCGACGACGGACGGGATGAAGGGGAAGATCTCCGGGACCACGCCCCAGTTCACGGGGTTGTACACCGTGTCCCAATCCGTGCCTGTGGTGAAAGCCATGACCTCGTTGCGGAAGTAATCCCTCTCGTAGAAGGACCAGTACTCCTCCCGGAGCCTCTTCACCCGCGGTGAGAGTTCCGGCGACGGCATCCACAGCTCGGCCATCCTGCGGCACCTCCCGAAAACGACGCTCGAGGAACGGCTTCGACCGGATAAGGTCGTTCACCGCTAAGACTATTCACGGGGATTCGATAATCGTCTGAAGGAACCTGCTGGGCACCTGCCGGGCCCACGCACCGGGCCGTCCGGGCCCCGGGAGCCGGCGTCTGCGCTCGGAGGCCCGGCGCCCGCACGGCAGGGCCTGGGCAGGAATGCGCGCGCCTCCTGGACAATTACGGACCGCGGACGGACCCGGTCCGGCGGAGCGCCCCGAGGCCGCTCCGGGACCGTCCCGGAACCGCCCCGGGATTGGAGGGAAAGGGGACATGCCCGGAATGGTCCAGCAAAGGCCCACCCCCCGGTGGCGAGAGGCCGCCGGGCGCGGCGAGGTCGCCCCGGACGAGCTCGCCCGGATCATCGACCACACCCTGCTGAAGGCCGAGGCTCTACCGGCGGACATCGAGCGTCTCTGTGACGAGGCGGTCCGCTACGGCTTCGGGGCCGTCTGCGTCAACCCCGTCCATGTCCCCCTGGCCGTCGGCCGTCTGAAGGGCACCGGCGTGAGGGTCTGCACCGTGGTGGGGTTCCCGCTCGGGGCGACCGCGTCCGACGTGAAGGCCGCCGAGGCGGCGTGGTGCGTGAGGCGCGGCGCTCAGGAGGTGGACATGGTCATCCCGGTCGGCCACCTCAAGGCCGGAGACGTCGAGGCGGTCGAGGAGGATGTGCGGGCCGTGGTCTCCGCCGTCAGGGGCGCCGCCGGCACGGGGGCCCGGGCCGCGGGTGGGCCCGTGGTGAAGGTCATCATCGAAGCCTGCTACCTCAGTGAAGGAGAGAAGGTCACCGCCTGCCGGCTGGCGGCGGCGGCCGGCGCGGACTTCGTCAAGACGTCGACCGGGTTCGGACCGTTCGGAGCGACGGTCGAGGACGTCTCCCTCATGCGCCGGGCCGTCGGTGAGGACATCGGGGTCAAGGCGGCCGGGGGCATCCGCGACTACCGGACGGCCCTGGCCATGGTCGCCGCGGGTGCCGACCGCCTCGGGATGAGCGCCGGAGTGGCCGTCATCGAAGAGGCCCGCTCCGTCTTCGAACACGGCAGGGACGAGGGCTGACAGGTGGCCAACTACAAAGCGACCGGCCTCATCCTCAAGACGCGCGACTTCGGTGAGTCCGACCGCATCGTCACCATCCTCGACCCCGACCTCGGCAAGCTGGAGGCCGTCGCCAGGGGGGCCCGGCGCACGAGGAGCCGCCTCGGCGGGCCGTGCCAGCCCTTCTCACACAACCAGTTCCTCCTGTGGCAGGGGAGGAGCCTGGACGGCATCATCCAGTGCGAGGTCCTGGACTCCTTCGCCCCTCTCCGCGACGACCTTTTCAAGCTGGCGGCGGCCAGCTACATCGCCGAGCTGGTCGACGAGGTCGTCCGGGAGAAAGACCCGAGCCCGGAGGTCTTCGGCCTGACCCTGGGCACCTTCCGCTGGCTGGCCGAGGTCGACGCCGCCCCCGGGCCCGTGACCCACGTCCTCAGGGCGTTCGAGGTGCGGCTTCTCACCCTCGTCGGCCTCGGGCCCTCCCTCGATTCGTGCGCTACCTGCGGTGTGCCCGTGGAGAGCTGGGCCGACCAGCGTGCCGGACAGGCGGGCACCCTGGCCTTCAGCGCGGCCGCCGGAGGCATCGTGTGCCCGGCCTGCCGGGCGGCGCCGGTGCAGGATGGAGAAGGAGCGGACCC
>DPMO01000111.1 GCA_003541445.1 Clostridiales bacterium
AGACCCAGCGGGAGCGCGGTGCGAGCTCCGCTCTTCCGCCGCTTTATTTTCTCCACGTCTGGTGGGCGCGGCGTCCTCTCGTGGTCTCCCGCGCCGCGGTCCTGGGAAGCGTTCTCCCGGCCTGGAGCCCCGATTGGCCCGAGGACCTCCGGCGGGCGTTCCCCGACGAGGAGGTCTACCGGAGGTGGTTCCTCAGAGACCTCCTCGGTATCCGGGGCGACCCGGTGGCGGCCCAGCGAGCGATTGATGACGCGAGACAGCGAGGAAACCGGGTCGCGAACCCATACACCTACAATCGCGCCTTTACTTACACACCGGAGAAAAGGCATGTGGCGCTAGTGCGCCGCCTTCTTGAGGAAACATGGGGGACAAACGGTCTCGTGGTTGCGGACCCGATGGCCGGCGGCGGTTCCATCCCGTTCGAGGCTCTCCGGTGTGGACTGAGGACGTTCGCCGGTGAGCTCAACCCCGTCGCCTGTGTCATTCTACATGCAACCCTCGACCACCCTGGACGTTTTGGGCAAGGGCTTGCGAAGGACATCCAGAGGTTTGGACAGGCATGGGGAGACTTGGCGCGTCGGCGTCTTGCGAAGTTCTTCCCGTCAGACTCCGGCGAAGAAGTGCTGGCATACCTCTGGGCCCGGACGGTGGCCTGTCCTTACACCGGGAAGCCCGTTCCTCTCTCTCCCAACTGGTGGCTGCGGAGCACGGATGAGCCTGTAATCGCAGTCAGGTTGGTGGCGGAGCCCGGCGCGTCTGAGTGTAGATTTGAGATCGTGCGGGGCGCTGCGGCGCGCAGGACTCATCCCGAGCGGGGAACCGTCACGCGAGGTACCGCAATCTCCCCGTGGACAGGCGAGGCGATTTCCGGCGACTACATCAAGGCCGAGGCCCAGGCGGGGCGGATGGGCGCGCAACCCTATGCCGTATTCATCCAAACACCACAGGGCAAGGACTTCCGGCCTCCTACAGAGGAGGACCTTGACGCTGTGCGGCGGGCTGAGGAAGAGCTTGCCCGTCGGCTACCCGAATGGGACGCGCGGGAAATGGTGCCAGGCGAGGCTATTCCTGACGGCCTTAAGACGACGGAGCCTCACCGTTACGGCATGCGCACCTGGGCCGACCTCTTCTCGCCTCGCCAGCTCCTGGCCCTTTGCACGTACCTCGACGCCTATCACGAGGTGGCTGCCGAGGTGCGGCGTGCGCTCCCGGAGGACCGCGCCCGGGCCGTGCTGACCTACCTGGCTCTCGTGCTCGACAAGTGTGCGGACTACAACTCGACTCTGGCTAGTTGGGACGCTACGCGGCTCAAAGTCCGCAACACCTTCGACCGCCACGACTTCTCCTTCAAATGGAGCTTCGGAGAGATGAACCTCACCGCCATCGGTAAGGGGTTCGACTGGGCGCTCGACCAGGTTCTAGAGGCGTACCGGGGGATTGCCAGGCTGGCCGGCACTCCGGCCCGCAGCCTCTTCGCCTCGTCGGGTTCTCGGCCTCCGGTCACGGTCAGGCCTGGCAACGCCGCGAGTGTCCCGGAGTTTCCGTCCGGGAGCGTACACGCCATTGTCGTCGACCCACCGTACTACGACAACGTGATGTACGCTGAACTCTCGGACTTCTTCTACGTGTGGCTGAAGCGCACGGTCGGCGACCTCTACCCCGAAGCCTTCGGCGGCCTTCTCACCGACAAGGACTCCGAGGCGGTCGCCAACCCAGCCCGTTTCCGCGGGATGAAGGGCCGCGCTCCGAAAGAACTCGCCGACCAGGATTACGAGCGCAAGATGCTCGCCTGCTTCCGGGAGATGCACCGGGTGCTGAGGCCGGACGGCGTGCTCACGGTCATGTTCACCCACAAGCGTACCGACGCCTGGAACGCCCTGGGCCGGGCTCTCATCGAGGCCGGCTTTACTGTCGAAGCGGCATGGCCCGTGCGCACTGAGAGCGAACATTCCCTGCACCAGGCCAAGAAGAACGCCGCCCGTTCTACCATCTTTCTCACCTGCCGCAAGCGTCCGGAGTCTGCGGAGTCGGCCTGGTGGGATGAAATCAAGGGCGAGGTCCGCCGGGTGGCCCGCGAGCGCGCGGTCGAGTACGAGGGGGCGGGTATCACCGGCGTCGACCTCTATCTTGCCACCTACGGTCCGGTCCTCGGGGTGCTGTCCAGCCGCTGGCCGGTGCTCTCCGGGGAGGCCGACCCGGAGACCGGTGAGCCGCGTAGACTCGAGCCCGAGGCCGCCCTGGCCGTCGCCCGCGAGGAGGTCGCGAGCCTCCGTAAGAAGGGACTTCTCGGGCAGGCGGTGCGTTTCGACCCGGTCACCGACTTCTGGCTGCTCGCCTGGGACGCCTTCAAGGCGGCGACCTTCCCGGCCGACGAGGCACGCAAGCTTTGCCTTGCGTTGGGCTGTGACCTAGAGGCTCACCTCATCGCCCAGCACCGCGTGCTGGCCAAGAAGGGCGATACGGTCACCATCCGGGAGCCGGCAAGCCGCCGCGCGCGCCTCGACCCCGAGGGTTCGTTCACCGTAGTGCTCGATGTGCTTCACACCGCGCTCTTGCTGGTGGCCGAGGAGGGGACCGCCTCGGCCGTCCGCTTCCTTGAGGAGCGGGGCTATGCCGGCGACTCCGTCTTCCGGGCTCTCCTTCAGGGAGCGATTCGTGCGGTCCCCGCGAGACGTAACCGGGCAGGCCGCTTCGTCCGCCCGGAGGCTGAGGCGCTCGAGCGGCTCCGCCAGGCGGCCTTTCCCGACCTAGAGGCCGCTCCTGAACCGGAGAAGCGGTGGGAGCAAATCGGCGCCTACGAACACGAAGGCGAGAGAAGAGGATAGCCGATGACTAGCTGCCTCACAGAGGTCGACTGGAGAATCTCCTACGGTCCGTCCGACGACCGGTTGCGGGACTTCTATATCCCCGCCCTCTCGCGGGCGGTCTCCTACGACCGCACGGCCGGGTTTTTCTCCTCCTGGTCCCTCGCTATCGCCGCCGCGGGCGTCGCCCACCTGATCCGGGCAGGCGGCACGATGCGCCTCCTGGTCGGGGCGCGGCTGGCCGAGGAAGACGTGGAGGCCATCGAGCGCGGGGAAGAAGCCTTCAACGCCGTCCTGGAGACCCGCCTCCTCCGGGCCCTCGAGGACCTCGCGGCCGACCCGATGGGCGCCGCCCGGCGCCGTCTGGAAGTGCTGGCCTGGATGGTGGCCGCCCGCAAGCTCGACATCCAGGTCGTCCTGCCCCTCGGGCCCGACGGCCGACCCCTGCCCGCTCCCCTGGCCGAGGACTATTTCCACGCCAAGGAGGGGGTCTTCACCGACGCCTGCGGACACCAGGTCGCTTTCTCCGGGAGCGTGAACGAGACGCCCCACGGCTGGCTCCGGAACTACGAGCAGCTCTCCGTCTACTTCTCGTGGGACTCCACCCGGCCTTACCAGGCCCAGGTGGCCGACCGTATCCGCCGCCTGTGGGAGCGCGAGGAGGAGGGCTGGCGGGTGGTGCCGGTTCCCGAGGCTGTGAGAGAGCGGCTGTTGCGCCTGGCCCCGGACGAGCCGCCCGTGCGAGACCCCCTCGAGAGGCGACGGGCGGCAAGGCCGTCGACCCTTCCGTCGGACCAACGGGAGCGCATCCTCTTCGCCTTCCTGCGGGACGCCCCATACTTGGAAGGGGGAGAACTCCTGGGGGTGCGTACCGCCGGGGTGCGCCCATGGCCGCACCAGGCGCGGGTCGTGGAGGAGGTCGTCAGGCGGTTCCCGGAGCGGTTCCTGCTGGCCGACGAGGTCGGCTTGGGGAAGACCATCGAGGCGGGGCTCGCCCTCAGGTCCCTTCTCCTGTCGGGCGCGGTGCGCCGCTGTCTTATCCTGGTGCCGAGGATAATCCTGAGGCAGTGGCAGGAGGAGCTCTACGAGAAGTTCGGCCTCAACGTCCCAGCCTTCGACGGGCACGGGTTCCGCGACTACTTCAGGCCCGTCCCCGCCCCCGGAGGGAACCCGTGGGACGCCTTCCCCGTGCTCCTCGCCTCCAGCCAGCTCGCCAAGCGCCGGCAGCGTTCCGAGGAGCTCCTCGAGGCCGGGCCGTGGGACCTGGTCGTCGTGGACGAGGCCCACCACGCCCGCCGGCGCGACATCCAGGCGCGCAACCGCTACCGGCCGAACCGCCTCCTGGCCCTGCTCGAAGGAGAGGACGGCCGGCCGGGCCTCGTCTCCCGCACGAAGGGCCTCCTTCTGCTCACCGCGACCCCCATGCAGCTTCATCCGGTGGAGCTCTACGACCTCCTCCGCCAGCTCGACCTCCCGGCGGCGTGGGCCGCCTCCGAGGACCGTTTCCTCGCCTTCCTCGAGGAGCTACGGGCCGTGCGTGGCGGAGACGGCGACTGGCGGACGCTCCTGCGTCTGGCGCGGGCCGGGGACGTCGGGGACGTCGACGGCCTCGCTCCGGGACTGGTCGGGAAGCTGGGAATGGTGGCCTGGGAGCGCGTCCGCGGCATCCTCACCGGGCAACGTCCTCCGGAGCAGGTGAGGAGGCTCTCAGCTGAGGAACAGGCTGCCCTCCTAGAGCTGTGCCGCAGGGCGTCTCCGCTCGGCCAGAGGATGTTCCGGGCCACGC
>DPMO01000084.1 GCA_003541445.1 Clostridiales bacterium
TTGCCGGTTACCTCTCCGGCCGCTCCGTAGCCGAACTGGATGCCGTTCGGGGCCCAGGTGACGGGGACGTCCATCCCCGGGCCGAGCACGGTGTTGCCCGTCACCACGGCCGTCGGGTCGACCAGAGGCCCCTTGCCGTTGGTCCCGAAGTCACCGTTCACCCCGATGCCTCCACGGGACCAACCGCTTATGTGGTTGCCGGTGACGGTGACGTCGGACGCGCCTTGGACGATCACGCCGAAGGTCTCGGCCCCGTCGATGCTCATGTTGCGGACGGTGCAGTCTTCGATCCGGCCGACCACGTTCCGGAGGAGGACTCCGGCCGAGCGGCACCCGCTCGTCGGCGCCCGGTCAGCGCCGTCGACGGTCAGGCCTACGATCTCCACGCTGACCGTCCCGTCCCCGGAGATGACGCCGTTTTCGTCGGCTGTCCCGCCGAAGGCGAACACCACCGGCTCCCAGGTCTTCGAGCTCTCAGGGTAGCTGAAGGCCGCCGGCGAGTCGGGGGCGGTGATGACCGGGTTCCCGACGCCCTGGAGCACCAGGTCCTTGTTGATGACGACCTGCTCCTCGTAGGTCCCTGCGGCCACCTCGACCGTGTCCCCGGGTCCGGCCACGTCTACAGCGTCCTGGATGCGGCTATAGATGGCCGGCACCGCGATGGCGCCGTCACGACGGACCACCACGGCCCGGTCGAAGCTGTTTTCGGCTAGGACGCTCTCGATGTCCAGCACGCCGCCGACCAGGTCGGCCACCTGCCCCGCGTTGCCAGCGAAGGTGTTCCCGGTCAGCGAGATGCCGGCGTAGTCGTCGGTCGTTCCACCTTGCACGTAGAGACCGACACCCGGCTCGCCGGTCAGCGCCGAGTCGCTGATGGTTATGTCGCTGCCCGAGGTGAAGATAGCCACGCCGCTCCACCCGTTGCCGGTCGCGTGGAGCCCGCTCACGGTCACGTCGCTGCAGCTCGTGAGGGCAAGGCCGGCGCCGTGGTTCCCCTCGGCCGACAGCCCGGTGAGAGTGGCCCCGGACACGGTGTTGAGGTCGATGCCCGACCTCCCGGAGTTGACCACGGCCACATCGTGGAGGACGAGGTTGGTCAGGTGCTCGATTTTCAGGCCGTAGGCCCAGTTCGCGATTTCGGACGGCCCGATGAGCGTGAAGCCCTGAAGGGTGACGTTGTCCGCGCCCACGTGAAGCCCGTAGGTGCCGCTGGCGCTCCTGTCGATGGTGACCAGGCCGCTTCCCTCACCGATCAGCGAGAGAGGCTTGCCTATGGACCAGTAGGCGCTGCCCTCATCGTACATTCCCGCGGCCACGTAGACCGTGCCGCCCTCGGCCACGGCCTCAATGCCCTCCCGGATGGTAGCGAAGGCGTCGACGCCCCATGTGTGGCCGTCGCAGGCGCCCGAACAGGCGCCCCTCCTGCATCACCTCCTCTGCCGGGGTCGGCCGGCCCGCAGGTAGGGAAAGCGAAGGCGATGAAGGTGGCTACGGCTCGGTACCGGACGGTGCGGCGAACCGGCGTTTCCGAGGAACATCCTAGCAGCGGGGGACCGTCAATAACTGTCGGTGAGGCCGATATTTTCCGTTGGGTTCGGCGGATGATTCTCGCCCGCCATTGCGGTACCCGTTTTGTGACAAGCAGCCCCTTCCGGACGCGGTCTCGGGTTGCTGAAGGGAAAGCAACCTGTCACGCCAAATGGGATTACCGCTCGCGTGGGCCCGCAGAACAGGGAGGCAGAGGAATGCGCTACGACTTCGACAAGGTCATCGACCGCCGGGGCACCGGCAGCGCCAAGTGGGACCTCAACGAGGAGCTATTCGGAACAGACGACGTCCTGGACATGTGGGTGGCCGACATGGACTTTCCCTGCCCACAGCCGGTCATCGACGCCCTGCGGAGGCGGCTGGAACACCCCATCTTCGGCTACGGCTTCCCGCCCGACTCCCTCTACCGGGCCGTCATGGACCGGATGGACCGCTTCTTCGGCTGGAAGGTCGAAAAGGAATGGATCACCTTCACCCCGGGGGTGGTCAGCGCCCTTCATGCGGCCGTCAGGGCCGTCGCCGAGGTCGGCGACGAGATCGTCATCCAGCCCCCGGTGTACTACCCCTTCTTCCGGGCCGTGGCTGACAGCGGCTGCCAGCTCGTGCACAACCAGCTCCGGCTCGAGGAGAGCCGGGCCAGGACCCGCAGGGAACCCGGGACCGAGGGCACCTGGACCCTGAACCGCGGCCGACCCCAGACCGGCCCCGCCGACCGACCGGGACCTGTCCGCTACGTGATGGACTACGACGACCTCGAGGAGCACTTCCGCACGGCCCCCGGCTTTCCCGGGAAATCCCACCGCATCCGGGGTCTCATCCTCTGCAGCCCCCACAACCCGGTCGGCCGCGTCTGGAGCCGCGAGGAACTCGAGCGCCTGGCCGAGATATGCCTTCGGAACGACTGCGTCATCATCTCCGACGAGATACACTGCGACCTCCTCCTCGGCGGGTCGCGGCATGTCCCCACCGCCACCCTCTCCCCGGAGGTGGAGGCCAGGACCATCACCCTCATGGCCCCCAGCAAGAGCTTCAACCTGGCCGGCCTTTCGGCCTCGTTCGCCATAATCCCCGACGCCGGCCTCCGCCGGAGGTTCGAGCGGGCCCGGACCGGCCAGGGCGGGGTGAACGTCCTGGGCCTGGTGGCCATGGAGGCCGCCCTCCGCGAGGGCGACGAGTACCTCTCGCAGCTCAACGCCTACCTGACCCGGAACATGCGGTTCTTCGCCGGCACCCTCAAGGACATCCCCGGCGTCCGCCTCGTCCCGCCGGAGGGCCCCGAAGGGACCTACCTCGCCTGGGTGGACATGAGCGGGCTTGCCCACGAGCGCGGCATGGTCAGGCCGGAGAAGGCCGGCCGGCAGGGCAGGGCGGGCCCGACGGACCCCGGCGGCACCGGCCCCGGCAGCGCCGTGGACGACGAGGCCCTGCGCCGCTTCATGCTCCATGAGGCCCGCATCGCCACCGACCCGGGCTACGTCTTCGGCCCGGGCGGGGAGGGCTTCCACCGCTTCAACCTGGCCTGCCCGCGGAGCGTGGTGGAGGAGGCCGTGGCAAGACTCGAGAGAGCGGTCCGGGCGGGATAGCGGGGACACCGGCCGCGGCGCCTCACGGCGGAGCGGTCCGGCAGCGGCAGACCGCGTACTCTCACGGCAGAGCGGCCCGGCGGGGACCCACCGCCTAGTTCGCGGGCTACCGGCCAAGGTTCTTGAGGTAATCCTCGGCCTCACGGTAGTGGCGGAACTCTCTCTCGGCCCGCCTGAACTCGGGGGTGTGGACGTAGCGCCTGCCGCGGGCGACCCTGACGCCGAGCTTCTTGTGGAGCAGCTCGTGGTACATGACGAAATCGATGACATAGGGCGGTACGGCCGGGTCGTCCAGGGTCAGGCTGATCACCACCGTGTCGCGGGTGGGCACGTAGTGACCGAGCCTGCGGCGGGTCATGGCTCCGCTCCAGGTCAGAAAGGGCCTCTCGAGCCGTCCCCCGAAATACTCCTCGTTGACCCGCTTGAAGACTTCCTCGAGATCGTGGTGCCGGCCTCGGGTGGCCTCCGCCGGCGGGGCGGCCTCCAGTTCCAGGGCCAGGACGAGGTCGCGGAAGTCGTCCCCGGCGGCGTGGTCCTGCACCCTCCTCCGGCACACGGCCTCCGTCCGATTGCCGTCCGGGCCTCCGCTCCCGCCTCTGCTCCGTTCCCCACCCGCCACCGCCGCGCCGACGAGCGCCTCGAGCACGTCGTCAGGGGCGCCGATGAAGGCCTCGTGGGCCGTGAGGACCACACCGCTCCGCCGGGCCCGGCAGCTCCAGAGCCCGGATATGTTGTAGAAGTCCACCCGGACCTCAGGACCGCCTGCGTCGGCCTTGCGCCAGGCGACCTCGGCCGCAGCCCGAAGCGCGCCCAAGTGCATCTCCAGCATCATCGGGCGACTCAGGAACCTGAGCCACTGGTAGGCCCGCCGGGACAGGTCGGGGAGAGCCGAGGGCCCGCCGGAGCCCCGGGAGAGGTCCTCCACTCTGGCCGCGGTGCGGCGTATGACACCGAGAAGGTCGTCTGCGCCCGACCGGCCGTCCTGGCGGGCACCGGCCGCGGGCCCGCCCTGGCCCCCGCCGGGGCCGCGCCCGGTCCCGGTCAAAGTGATATCGGAGCAGACCTGGTGCCACATCCTGTCGCGAAGCCACTCGCAGGCCTTGACCAGACCCCGTATCCGGATGTCTCCCGGCAAGAAGGCCCCCCTCCTCCGTGTCCCGCGGCGTCCGGCCCGGCGCCGGCCCCGCCGACGGCGCCGGGGGACCGGGCGAGCTGGTCTCCCGGCGTGTGGCAGGCGGCGGCGAACGAGCCCACCCACTGACCACCAGGGTGCAGGAAGACTGCGGGGAGACCTCGGGCGGTCCCGCACCGGTCAGCTCTGTTCGCGGTTCCGGGCCCGAGGCCCTACCGCCGGCAAGCCAATGGGCCGCTCTCGGGGCACGGTGATGGGACACCTCGAACCCCGGTGCGGCGCCAGGGCTTGACCTGGCCAGGGAGGAAGCCCTGCGCAAGGTCCAGGCTGCCGCGCGTGTAGCCAGGGAGAAGTACGGTGTCCGCCGTGCCGTAGACGATGACCTCGGCCGCACCCGGGGTGATGGTCGAGGTGGCGAAGCGGATGCCGATGACGGCGTTGGCTCCCAGGTCCTTGGCCTCCTGTATCATCTGCCTCAGGGCTTCCTCACGGGCCTCCTTCATCAGGGCCGCGTACTCCGTAACCTCGCCCCCGACGAGCTTGCGGAGGCCGGCCACGATGTCCTGCCCCAGGTGCCTGGCCCTGAGGCACGAGCCCCGGACCATGCCCGGAACCTCGCGGTGCGAGCCCCGCTCCTTCCGCGAGCATCGCCGCGAAACCGGCCCAGTCGGGCTCTCCGTGCATCATGACCGGGAAACCCTGCATGTGCCTGTGGACAGACGGCCAGCGCAGGGAAGGGACCCAGCTACGGACCGCCTTGCGAACCCGCGAAATGCGCCCGCATGCGGAGAAGGCGCCAGGGTTCCCAGCCGGCCGTGGGCAGGCTCAATCAGCAGCGTGCGCTCGCGTACCGCACTACTCTGCCGCTGTCCAGGCGGATTTCCACCTCCGTCAAGCTCGCAAGGTCTGGGTCGTGGGTGAGGATTATGCGGATCCTGTCGGAGAACAGCCCCTGCACCACTTCCCTCAGCAATCCGCGCATCTCCTCATCGAGATGGGCCGTGGCTTCATCGAAAACGATGACGTCGGCCTCTCGCAAGAGCGCGCGCAAGATGGCCACGATCTGCCTCTGCCCACCGGAAAGCCGTCTTCCGCCTTCGCCCACCTGGGTGGCCAGACCTTGAGGCAGCCGCTCGAGCAGCCTGGCAACCGCTGGCCTCTCCTCCTGAGCTTTCGCCAACGCGTCCTCGACGCGCATGCCCTTCGTCTTCCGTTCCCTCTCATCGCCGGCGCCCTCCATCCGCATGCGCGTCGGCGTGGCAAGCTCGAGGTTCTCCGCGACGGTCCCATCGAACAGGAACGGGTCCTGAGAGACTATGGCTATCCGCCGCCGCAGTTCGAGGACATTCAGGTCCCGTAGTTCCCGGTCGTTCACCAAGATCTGGCCCTGGTAGCCCGGATAGTAACCCAGGAGCAGCTTCACAACGGTGGACTTACCCGCGCCGTTCGGACCGACTATGCCGAGGCTCACAGGGCGAGTCGCCCCAAAGCTGATCCCGTCCAGCGCAAGCCTGTCGGGTGCGGTTGGGTATGCGAACCTGACATTGCGAAACCCGATCCGCTCGACAGGCCCAGGCGACGGCCT
>DPMO01000160.1 GCA_003541445.1 Clostridiales bacterium
CAGGAGGGCCTCGACCTCGTCAGGGCCGGCAACGAGAAGGTCCTCGAGGCCCGTCTCTCGGACGCCCGGTTCTTCTTCGAGGAGGACAAGAAGACGCCGCTGGCCGAACGGGTCGACGCGCTCGACGGCATCCTCTTCCTGGAGGGCTTCGGCACCATGCGCGACAAGACCGAGCGTCTCGTCCGCCTGGCCGGAGTCGTCTGGGAGGGCCTCGGGCTCCCGCCCGAGGGCATGGCCACCGTCGGCCGGGCGGCGCGGCTCGCCAAGGCCGACCTGGCGACGAAGATGGTCTACGAGTTCACCGAGCTGGAGGGTGTCATGGGCCGGGAGTACGCCCTCCTGTCGGGTGAGCCCCGCGAGGTCGCCGAGGCCATCGCCGAGCACTACCTCCCGCGGGGGGCCGGCGACCGGCTCCCGGCCAGCCCTTTCGGCCGCGTCCTGGCCATCGCCGACAAGCTCGACACCATCGTGGCCTGCCTGGCCGCCGGCATCGAGCCCACGGGGTCGCACGACCCCTACGGCCTGCGCCGGCAGGCGGCGGGAGTGCTGGCCGCGGTCATCGACGGCGGCTACCTCCTCTCCCTGGCCGAGCTCGTGCCGAAGGTCGCCGAGCCGCTCGAGCCCTTCGTACGGGCCCAGGCGTCGCAGGCGCGGGCGATGCAGGCCCGGGACCCCGGACGCCTGACGGCGGCCGTCCTGACCTTCTTCCTCCCGCGCCTCCGCGTTCTTCTGGAGGAGGAGGGCATAGAGTACGACGTCATCGACGCGGCCACGGCCGGTTGGGGAGAAGAGGGGGACGCGGTCAGGACCCTGGCCAAGGCGCGGGCTCTGGCAACCTTCAAGCAGGCCGGGGAGTTCAGGGACCTCTCCGCCTCCTACATCCGGGTCACGGGCCTTGCCGGCCGGGCGGCCGGGGGACCGGGCGGCCAGGCGCGGCGGCCGCTGCCCAACCTGTTCTCCGAGGAGGCCGAGTTCCAACTCTACCAGGCCTGTCTCGCGGCCGGGGAGCGAGTTTCGTCGGCTCTCGCGTCGGCGCGCGAAAGAGCTCGAAAGATGGCGGCCGCCGGTCGGGGGGCGGAGGCCGTCGGGGTGATGGTCGACGCCTACCGCACGATTCTGGAGGAGCTGTCGAACCTCCGCCCGACCGTCGACAGATTCTTTGACGACGTTCTGGTCATGACCGAGGACGAGAACATCCGGGAGAACCGGCTGGCCCTCTTGGGCGCCGTCGCGGCGACCATGGGGGCCGGCGGAGACCTTTCGAAACTGGTCGTCGCCAGCTAGCGAGCGGGCCCCGGACGGGCCCGACCCAGACCGAAACGGGAGGTTGACGTGGTGACTCGACATGGAACCGGAAGCCACGGAAAGGGCGGAACCGGGAAGAAGAAGTGGGTCTATCTCTTCGAAGAGGGACGGGCCGACCAGAGGCGGCTCCTTGGCGGCAAGGGCGCCAACCTGGCCGAGATGACCAACATCGGCCTCCCGGTCCCTCCGGGCTTCACCATCTCGACCGAGGCGTGCATCGCCTATTACGACGCAGGCGGCAGGTTCCCGGAGGGGCTCCGTGAGCAGGTCTCCGAACGCCTGGCCGTCATCGAGAAGAAGACGGGGAAGAAGTTCGGCGACCCGGCGAACCCGCTCCTCGTCTCGGTCCGCTCCGGGGCTATGGTCTCCATGCCGGGCATGATGGACACCATCTTGAACCTCGGCCTCAACGCCGAGACGGTGGAGGGGCTGGCCGCCCGCTCGGGCGACCCCAGGTTCGCCTATGACTGCTACCGCCGCTTCATCCAGATGTTCGGCAACGTGGTCCTGAAACTGGAGCACCACGACTTCGACAAGATCATCGGCGCCCAGCGCCGGAAGGCCGGCGTCGAGTTCGACCACGAGCTCACGGTCGACGACCTCAAGGAGGTCATCGCCGCCTACAACGACTTCATCAGGGAGAACACGGGGTCGGCCTTCCCGCAGGACCCGACCACCCAGCTCCACATGGCCATCGAGGCGGTCTTCGCCTCGTGGAACAACGACCGGGCTATCGTCTACCGCAACGTGAACAAGATCCCGCACGACCTCGGCACGGCCGTCAACGTCCAGACCATGGTCTTCGGCAACCTCGGGCCCACCTCGGCCACCGGGGTCATGTTCACCCGCAACCCGGCCACAGGTGAGCCCGGGGTCTACGGCGAGTACCTCGTCAACGCCCAGGGGGAGGACGTCGTCGCCGGCATCCGGACCCCCAAGCCCCTCGAGGCCATGAAGGACGAGATGCCCGAGACCTACCGTCAGCTCGTCGACCTGTGCGAGACCCTCGAGAAGCACTACCGTGACATGCAGGACATCGAGTTCACCGTGGAGGACAGGCGGCTCTACGTCCTCCAGACGCGGGCCGGCAAGCGCACCGCGGCCGCGGCGGTGAAGATAGCCGTCGACATGGTCGGCGAGGGGCTCATCGACCGCGAGGAGGCCGTCATGCGCTTCCCGGCCGAGCA
The DNA here is from genome assembly GCA_003541445.1 of Clostridiales bacterium. Classification (GTDB taxonomy): domain Bacteria; phylum Bacillota; class Sulfobacillia; order UBA995; family UBA9673; genus UBA9673. The sequence continues at coordinate 2,493 of DPMO01000160.1, forward strand.
GGCCGAACAGCTCCTCAAGCCGATGATCGCCTGGGAGCGGGTCAAGAGGGAAGGCCTCGAGCCGGTCAAGGTCGCCACGGGCCTGCCGGCCTCGCCCGGCGCCGCCCTCGGCAAGGTCGTCTTCACCTCCGCCGAGGCCGTGGAGATGGTCGGAGAGGAGACAGACCCCAAGAAGAAGCCCAAGGTCATCCTTGTCCGACCCATGACCAACCCGGACGACATCCGCGGCATCCTGGCCGCCCAGGGGGTCCTCACCAGCCAGGGCGGCATGACCTGCCACGCCGCCATCGTCGCCCGGCAGTGGGGCATCCCCACCGTCGTCGGCTGTCAGGCCCTGGAGATAGACGAGGACAAAAAGCTCATCAACGTCAACGGCCGCGTCATCCGGCAGGGCGATGTCGTGACCATCGACGGCTCGACCGGTGACGTCTACCTCGGCGAGCTCCCGCTGGTGGAGCCGCAGATCAGCGACCAGTTCGCCACCCTGCTCGGCTGGGCCGACGAGTTCCGGCGTCTCGGCGTCTGGGCCAACGCCGACACTCCCGAGGAGGCCGCCCGGGCCCGCGAGTACGGGGCCGAGGGTATCGGCCTGTGCCGGACAGAGCACATGTTCCTCGTGCCGGAGCGCGTGCCCGTCGTGCGTCGGATGATCCTGGCCGAGGACGAGGCCGTCCGCCGGGAGGCTCTCGACGAGCTCCTTCCGATGCAGGAGGAGGACTTCTACGGCATCCTCAAGACCATGCACGGCCTGCCGGTGACCATCCGGCTCCTGGACCCGCCGCTCCACGAGTTCCTACCGCACCGTGACCACCTCCTGGTCGAGCTCACCGAGCTCCGCGTGACGGGCGCCGGCACCGATGGGGCCGACCCCGAGCGGCAGAGGAAGCTGAAGGAGACCGAAGAGCTCCTGCGCCGCGTGGATGAGCTCCACGAGTTCAACCCCATGA
>DPMO01000058.1 GCA_003541445.1 Clostridiales bacterium
CGAGGGGTTCGTCGTCGTCACCGGCACGCTCGCCCGCCCCTACGTGGAACGGGCGGTGGAGGCCGTCTCGGAGAGACTGGGCGTCGAGGGCGAGGTCGTCGCGGTGCGGAACGAGTTCCTGGGCTCCTCGGTGACGGTGGCCGGCCTCCTCGCGGGGAGGGACGTCCTCGAGGCCACGAGGAACGTCGCCCGAGGGCGGCCTGTGCTCGTCCCTGGCTCCGCCCTGCGGGCAGGTTCGGACGAGTTCCTGGACGGTCTCTCCCTGGGAGACCTCAGCGCCGCGACGGGAGCACGGTTCGTCGACGGGGGCTGGCTGCCGAGCCACATGCTTGCCGCCCTCCGCGACCTGGGACACAGGGAGGGGACGTGATGTCGTCGGGCATCGTGGCTATCGTCGGTCGGCCGAACGTGGGCAAGTCGACCCTCTTCAACCGGCTCCTAAGGCAGAGGAAGGCCATCGTCGAGAGCGAGCCCGGCGTCACCCGCGACCGGCTGTACGGGGTGACCGACTGGGCCGGGCGCATCTTCACCGTTGTCGACACCGGAGGTCTCGACTGGGACGGGGACGACCCCATCCAGGTCGAGACGACCCGTCAGGCGGAAGCGGCCATCGCTGAGGCGGACGTCATCATCTTCATGGTGGACGCCGTGGCGGGGCTCACGCCCGCCGACGAGGCGGCGGCGGCCGTCCTCCGCAAGAGCGGCAAGCCGGTCATCGTGGCCGCGAACAAGGTGGACGACATCTCCCGGGCGTCCCTGGCGGCCGACTTCCACCGGCTGGGTCTCGGCGAGGTCCTGCCCGTTTCGGCCCTTCACGGGCTCGGAACGGGGGAGCTTCTTGATGAGGTGGTGGAGAACCTCCCGCCGGCGGCCGAGGAGGAGGGTCTCGGGGACGAGCGAGGGACGGAGGCGGACACGTCCGCCGCGGACGGCCCGGCTGCGGTCGGGCCGATAAGGATGGCCGTCGTCGGCCGCCCGAACGTGGGGAAGTCGTCTCTCGTCAACGGCCTTGTGGGTGAGGAGCGCGTCATCGTCGCCGACGAGCCGGGGACGACGCGCGACGCCGTGGACGTCGCCTTCCGCCGCGGCGGGGTCGACTACGTCATCGTGGACACGGCCGGCCTGCGCAAGAGGAAGCGCCTGCGGGGGAGTGTCGAGCGCTACAGTGTTCTACGGACCCTGCGGGCCGTGGACCGGTCTGATGTCGTCCTGCTCCTCTTCGACTCGACGCGGCCACCCGCGGAGCAGGACAAGCGGATGGCGGGCTACGTCAGTGAGGCGGGCCGGGCCCTGGTCCTGGTGGTCAACAAGTGGGACCTCGTCGAGACGGACGGGGCGGCTTTCGCCGACTACGAGGGGCACCTGAGGCGCGTCTTCCACTACGTCGACTGGGCCCCCATCGTGTTCACCTCCGCGAAGACCGGGTGGAACCTCGAACGTGTGCTCCAGACGGTCCGCCGCGCCGCGGAGAACCACCGTCGGCGCGTGCCGACGTCAGAGGTGACAAGGGTCTTCCGCGACGCGGTCGCCGTGAACCCGCCGCCCTCGGAGGGCGGCCGGCGCCTTCGCGTCAGCTACGTCACCCAGGCCTCCGCAGCCCCGCCCAGGTTCGTGTTCTTCGTCAACTCCCCCTCACTGGTGAAAGATACCTACCGGCGCTATCTCGAGGCCCGGGCCAGGGAAGCCTGGGACTTCACCGGCACCCCCCTGAGGCTTCACTTCCGCCCGAAGGGGTCCTGACGCGGCCTCTGCCCGAGGCATTTCGGGACCGGCGGAATTTCCATAACCTGTCCTCATATACATTCCACTGGCTCACCTACTCTTCGCTACTGCGGCCCGAAAGGCCTGAGGAGGGAGAACCGGTGGAGAAGTTCGACATCTTCAAGGACATCGCCGAGCGCACCGGCGGTGACATCTACATCGGGGTGGTCGGACCGGTCCGCACCGGGAAGTCCACCTTCATCCGGAAGTTCATGGAGATGCTCGTCCTGCCGAACATCATCGACCCCGACGAGCGTCAGCGGACCGTCGACGAACTCCCTCAGGGTGGCATGGGCCGGACCATCATGACGACCGAACCGAAGTTCATTCCCGACGAGGGCGTCCGAATCACCATCAAGGACAGGCTCTCCCTCAGGGTGCGCATCGTGGACTGTGTCGGCTACACCGTCCCCGGGGCGACGGGCTATGAAGACGAACACGGGCCGCGCCTCGTCAACACCCCGTGGTTCGAGGAGGGCATTCCCTTCCAAGAGGCGGCCGAGATCGGGACGAGGAAGGTCATCGCCGAACACTCGACCATCGGTGTGGTCGTCACGACCGACGGCAGCTTCACGGATATCCCGAGGGAGGACTATGTCGACGCCGAGGAACGGGTCGTCGGGGAGCTCAAGGAGATCGGCAAGCCTTTCGTCGTCATCCTGAACTCGTGCCATCCGGACACAAAGGACACCCTGGGTCTGGCCGAGCGCCTCGAGGCCGAGTACGATGTGCCGGTCATCCCCATGGACGTCACGGCCATGGGGGAGGATGACATCTACGACATCATGGAGCAGGTTCTCTACGAGTTCCCCGTGCGCGAGGTCGTGGTGAACCTGCCCAGGTGGGTGGAAGAGCTGGAGCCCGGCCACCGGCTCAGGACGGAGTTCGAGGAGAGCGTGGCCGAGACCATCCGCAGCATCCGGAGGCTCCGCGACGTGGAGAAGGCCGTCGAGGCCCTGGCCGGCTATGACTTCATCGAGAAGGCCACCCTGGAGAGCATGGAGATGGGCACGGGCGTGGCGACGGTGGACCTCCAGGCCACGGAGGCCCTCTTCTGGAAGACGGTGGAGGAGATGACCGGGTTCGCCATCGGCGGCAAGCACGACCTCCTGCGGCAGATCAAGGACCTGGTCCACGCCAAGCAGGAGTTCGACGTCATCCGCGAGGCTCTGGAGGACGTGCGCACGGTCGGCTACGGGATGGTGCCCCCGCAGGTCTCCGAGATGACCTTCGAGGACCCGGAGCTGATTCGCCAGGGCGGGCGCTACGGGGTGAGGCTCCGGGCCAGCGCCCCGTCGCTCCACTTCATCCGCGCCGACGTGGAGACGGAAGTGACTCCGATCATCGGCACGGAGCGGCAGTGCGAGGAGCTGGTGAAGTACCTCCTGGAGAAGTTCGAGGACGACCCGAAGAAGATCTGGGAGTCGGACATCTTCGGCAAGTCCCTGCAGGACCTCGTGAGGGAAGGCATCGAGAACAAGCTCTTCCGCATGCCGGAGAACGCTCAGGCGAAGATTCAGGAGACCCTCACGAGAATCATCAACGAGGGGAGCGGTGGGCTCATCTGCATCCTGATCTAGCCCACACCGCAGGCCTTCGCAGGGAGGTGAACATCCGACCCTGGGAAGCCCGAGCGTGTGAGGTGACGGCCGGTCCGCGAGGGCCGGCCGTCGTGCGTCGCGGGCCGGTCGCCCTGGGGCGCCCCTGGGTCGCGGGCCGGCCTCCGGGGGGTAATCACGGTGTTGGACCTGCTCATATAATGAACCGGCCTCGCAGGA
>DPMO01000159.1:0-3711 GCA_003541445.1 Clostridiales bacterium
CGGACCTCAACGAGAGGTCCAGGCTGGAAGAGCGCATCCGCGAGATACTCACCGCGGCGGCGCCCCGCGCCCGCGAAGGGCGCGCCGGAGGACGCCCGGACCGCCCGGCCGCCGAACCGTCGGCCCGCCGGACGGCCCGGACGGCTCCGGCCCGCGGGCCCGAGAGAAAGAAGACACAGAAATAGAAAGAGAGGAGTAAGCCTTGCTGCGCTACCTGGCCGGCTACCTTTCCCGCATCAGATCCTTCTCGACCGACGCGAAACTCTATCTATGGTCGAGCTTCCTGGGAAGCGCGGCCTCCGGCCTGACCCACGTCGTCTTCAACCTCTATCTCCTCCGTCTCGGGTTCGAGGAGAGCTTCCTGGGGATGCTCATCTTCTACACCTCCATGGCCGGGGTCTTCTTCGCCCTGCCTGGCGGCCGGGCGAGCGACCGCTTCGGGCGTCGCCAGGTGCTCCTCGTGTCGGGTGCCGTCGGTGCCGGCGGGGTGCTGGCCCAGGTCCTCGTGCCGGTGCCCGGGGTCCTGCTGGCGGCGGCCGTCCTCAGCGGAGGGGCCTGGACGGTCAGCATGGTGACGAGCGCCCCCCTGCTGGTCGAGACCAGCCGGGAGCACGAGCGGGCGCACCTCTTCGGGTTCCACTCGGCCCTCGTCATGGGCTCCTCGGTCATCGGGAGCAACCTCGGCGGGCTCCTCCCGAGGTTCTTCGGAGGGCTCTACGGGGTCGGGCAGGAGGCCGCCCTGCCCCTGCAGGCGACGCTCCTGGTCGGGGTAGGGCTGTGGCTGGCGGCTCTCGTCCCCCTCTTGGGCCTGCGCGAGACTGCCCCCGGCAGACCTCCCGTCCGCACGGCGGGGTCTCTCTGGTGGCCGCGGCTGAGCGCCCCGCGCCTGACCCTCAAGATCCTCATCCCGACCGTTCTCACGGGTCTGGGGGCGGGGATGATCGTACCGCTCCAGAACGTGTTCATGGACCAGTACCTCGGGGCCACTCCGGCCCAGATAGGGCTCATCTTCTCGATAGGGTCTCTTCTCACGGGCCTCGGTTCGCTCGTCGCCCCCCTCCTGGCCGAGAGGTGGGGGAAGGTGAGGGCCGCCGTGGGGAGCCAGTTCCTCTCCCTCCCGTTCCTGGCGCTGATGGGCCTGGTGCCCCACCTCGGCGTCTACGCTGTGGCCTCGCTCATCCGGGGGGCCCTCATGAACCTTGCCAACCCCCTGGTCACCAACTTCCAGATGGAGGTCGTCCCCGCGCACGAGAGGGCGACGGTGAACAGCCTCATCAACATGTGCTGGAACCTGGGCTGGGCCTTCTGCGGATGGGCCGGCGGGTGGATCATGCAGAACATCTCCTACACCTTGCCCTACGGCATCACCTTCGTTCTCTACGCTCTCGCCGTCGGGCTCTTCTACCGGTTCTTCAGTTCCTACGAGCCCTTGCCGGGCACGAGGCGAGGCAGGGCGGCCGCGTGACCGCCGCCGGGGTCACCGCCGGGGCTGCCCCGCAGGAAAGGCGAGACGACGGGGGAATGATACAGGCGGACCGCCGCTTTCATGTTCCGCCTGTTCGGGGGTGAGAGGTCTTGCTGTTGGACGGCCGGGGTCTCAGACAGGTCTTCGCCTGGCAGAACCCGTTCCGGGAGGCGGCTGCGGGGAGGTCCGGAGAGGCCGCCGACCGGGTCACGGTGCTCGGGGCCAACGCCAACTTCCCTTTCGAACTCCAGGTCAGGGCCTTCTGCCGCGCGGCGGCGGAAGGACGGGGCTCGCCGCTCGTCGTCCAGTTCTCCCATAACGCCCTGAAGTTGGTCGGAGAGGACTCCCGGTCCGCCGTCTCGGGAGCCCGCCTGGCCGCGGCCGTCCTGCGCCACTGGGTCGAGGAGAGCGGGGCCCGTTTCGTCGCGGTCGCCCTCGACCACTACCGGGTCCCCGCCTACCCCGGCGCCCGCGGACACGGCGGCGGGCCACAGGGGCCGCAGGGCTCGGCCCGGGCCGTGAGGATGGCCCGGGCGGCCGTGGACGACGCCCTCGAGGCCTGCCGGGGCGTCCTGGGTACGGTGTCCGACAGGGAGCTGCGGTCTTACGTGGACTACCTGTCCTCACCGGCCTACGCCGATTTCAAGCGGGAGTTCGGCGCCGTCGTCATGTCCCTGGACCCGGCCTGGGCCATGGTCGACACGGAGAGGCTCCCGCCCGTGCTGAACTGCGCCCTGACCCGCGACGTGATTGAGCTTCTCCGGGGGCCGCTGGGGCTCGGTGAGACGATGGTCGAGGCCGAGTACGGGGCGACGGGCAGCGCCGGCGAAGCCGTCGACTACCGTGCCCTCCGGGGAGAGGAACTCGCCCGCTTCGCTGAGGAGGTCGCCTCCTTCGTTGCCTACACGGGTGCCGACGGCATCAGCTACCCCATCGGGATGGGACACGGCGCGCGGCGCGCCGAGAGGCACGAGCCCGACGAGGAGCGGCTCGGAGCCGTCCAGCGCCGCATCCGCGAGGTGACGGGACGGTACGTCCCCTTCGCCCAGCACGGGGGGACCGGGGCCGCGCGGCTCGTGCGCGGTCTGGTGGGGAAGAACAACGTGAACACGCACTTCCTGGTCGCCGCGGCCAACCGGCTGGCAGACCGGGTAGAGGCTGACCTTGAGAGCATCAGGGCCGGGGTCAAGGGCGCCTGCGGCACGGACCTCTACGCCGCCGCCTCCGAGGCCGTCCAAAAGGCGACGGTCGAGAAGCTGAGGGAGGCCGGGACCTTCGGGGCCGTGCCCGAACTCGAGGCCTTCCTTGAAGGGGTCTAGCTGCCGACGCCCGAGAACGTCGACCGGCGGAGGTCTCTCCATCCTTTCACGGGTGATTTCACAGGGAACACAAAGAAAAACGTCTAATTCCACCCTTGCAACCCGCCGGCCCGACGGTGGGCGCAAGACCCCTGAGGCCAGGGAGAGGGTCGGATGGCCGAGACCACGGAGAGCCGCGTCACCTTCAGGGACGTCCTCAAGAGGACCGATTTCCTCCGCCTCTGGCTGGCCCAGGCCGTCTCCCTCATCGATGACCGCCTGACCCAGGTCGCCCTCTTCATCTACATCCTCCAGCTTGCCGAGGGGTCGGCCACAGCCGTCGGCCTGTTCCTGGCCTGCCAGTCGGTGCCCGTCATCATCTTCGGCCCGCTCGCCGGGGTCCTCGTCGACCGGTGGGACAAGCGGGTCACCCTTGTGGTCTGCGACCTTGTGAGGGCGGCCGTGATCGCCACCGTCCCCCTTCTGGGCGACGAGCGCCTGGTCTATATCATCGGGTTCCTGATGGCCACCGTGACCACCCTGTTCCACCCGGCTCTCCAGGCCGCCGTCCCCGAGCTCCTCGGACGGCGTCAGGAGATCCTTGTGGCGAACTCCCTCCTCTACTCGACGAAGTTCTTCACCGACATCCTCGGCTTCACGCTGGCCGGGACCATCGTGCTGATGACAGGGGTGAAGGTGGCCTTCCTCATCGACTCGGCCACCTTCGTCCTCTCCGGGCTCCTCATCCTGAGGATAGGCAAGCGGTTCGCCACCGTGGCCCGGAAGCTGGACCTCGCCGGGGTCTGGGAGGACCTCCGCGCCGGCATCCGGTACCACGCCGAGAACCCGGTCGTGCTGTCCTTGCTCATCTCCTTCACCCTGGGCGTCCTGGCCATGGGCGGCCTGAACGCGCTCCTCCTCGTGGCTGTCGACCGCCTGCTGGCCGTC
>DPMO01000159.1:3833-4005 GCA_003541445.1 Clostridiales bacterium
GTCGACCGCCTGCTGGCCGTCGAGCGGTTCTGGTACGGCTACCTCCTCAGTGTCCAGGGTGTGACCATGTTCGCCACGGCCGTGGCCATCGGCAAGTGGTGTCAGGACGTGCCTAAACCCTATCTCATCCTTCCCGGGTTCCTGGCCATCGGCCTCTGCGCGGTGGCCCTCT
>DPMO01000045.1 GCA_003541445.1 Clostridiales bacterium
GAGGAAGGCATGGAGGCCCCGGGCATAGGGCTCGGAGATGGCCAGCTTGCTTGAGGGGCTCCAGGTCTCGTAGAAGCGCTCCAGCTCCTCCGAGGCGGAGCGGTCCACCCAAAGGCGCCTTGAGGCCTCGTCAATCCTCACCATGGGCATGCCCTCGGTGAACTGGGCGATCATCTGCTCCCTGAAGGAGGCCCTGGGCAGCTGGGGCCAGAAGGGGATGTCAAAGGCCCCCAGCACCAGCTCCACGGCCTCCTGGGCCTCGGTGTGCGGAAGGCTGCCTATGCCGGTGCTCTGGAAGGGCTTAAACACCGGCTACCTTGCCCCCTGCCAACGGCGCCCCTTCCGAACGGAGGCCTTCGTCGCCGGCGGCAATCAAGGCCAATCCACAAGTAAACTGAACATTCTCAAGAAGCACCATTTGTCCTTCCCAGGGCTGGATGCTGTAGGCCCCCTGTCCTCTTGGGCATCTCTTAGTAGCCTGTAATTATAGCAGACACACAGGCTTATGCCTTCAAGGCCTTCAGGGCCTCGCGGGCGTGCTCCTGCACAATGAGGCTTTCGTCCTGGAGGGCCTCCCTGAGGGCGGCCTCGGCCCTGGGCCCGCCAATCTGGCCCAGGCTCCTGGCAGCCGACTTCCTTACTATGTAGGAGGCATCCTGCCTGAGGGCCCCGATGAGGGCCTCCACCGCCTCGGCCGCCCTGAGCATTCCCAAGGCCTTGGCCGCCGACTTGCGCACCCACTCGTCGGGGTCCTGAAGGAGCTCCAGGAGGTGGGGGGCCGCTTCCGCAAATCCCAGCTCTCCCAGGGCAAAGGCGGCATTGTCCCTGACGCTGGCGTCCGGGTCCTTGAGGGCCTCCAGGAGGGGCTTCAGGGCCTGGCGTTGCCCGCTCCTGCCCAGCTCCTGGGCCGCCTTCTTGCGCCTCAGGGCGCTGGAGGCCTTCAGGGCCTGAATCAGCTCGTGGACATCCTGCATGGGACCTTGCCTGAAGCCTTTACTCTGCGCTGGGGGTGCGCTGGGGCTGCCGCCTTTCGGCCACCTGCACCCTCATTACTGCCCTCTCCAGGGCGGCCTGGGCTCGGGCGAAGTCAATCTTGTCCTGCCTCTTGAGCCTCTCCTCGGCCCTCTTCTTGGCCGCCAGGGCGCGCTGCACATCTATGTCCTCGGCCCTCTCGGCACTGTCTGCCAGGATGAGCACCCGCTGCGGGCCCACCTCGGCATAGCCCCGGTTGACAAAGAAGAAGAGCTCCCGGCCGTCCTGCCTGGCCACCACCATGCCAATCCGCAGGGTGGTGACAAAGGGGGCATGGCCAGGCAGCACCCCGAAGTCCCCCTCGGTGCCCGAGGCAGAGACCTCCTGGACATCCGCAGAGAAGACCTCCCCATAGGGGGTGAGTATCTCCAGCCTCAGGGTTTCGGCCATGGGGGATTACACCTGCCGCTGCCAGCCCAGCTTGCGGGCCTTTTCCTCGGCCTCCTCAATGGTGCCCACCATGTAGAAGGCCTGCTCAGGCATGTCGTCGTAGCGGCCCTCTACGATGGCCTTGAAGCCCTTGATGGTGTCCTGGAGCTTCACATACCTGCCGGGCGTGCCCGTGAAGGCCTCGGCCACATGGAAGGGCTGGCTCAGGAAGCGCTGGATTCTCCTGGCCCTTCCCACCACCAGCTTGTCGTCCTCGGAAAGCTCCTCCATGCCCAGGATGGCAATGATGTCCTGAAGCTCCTTGTACCGCTGGAGAATCATCTGCACCTCGCGGGCCACCTGGTAGTGCTCCTGGCCCAGCACCCTAGGGTCCAGAATCCTGGAGGTGCTGTCCAGGGGGTCCACCGCCGGGTATATGCCAAGCTCGGCAATCTGGCGGGAAAGCACCACGGTGCCGTCCAGGTGCGTGAAGGCGGTAGCCACGGCGGGGTCCGTCAGGTCGTCGGCAGGCACGTAGATGGCCTGCATGCTGGTGATGGAGCCCTTCTTGGTGGTGCTGATGCGCTCCTGAAGCGCCCCCATGTCGGTGCCCAGGTTGGGCTGGTAGCCCACCGCCGAGGGCATCCTGCCCAGCAGGGCCGAGACCTCCGCCCCCGCCAGGGTGAAGCGGAAGATGTTGTCTATGAAGATGAGCACATCCTGCCCCTGGTCCCTGAAGTACTCGGCCGCCGTCAGGGCCGTAAGGCCCACCCTCAGGCGGGCCCCCGGGGGCTCGTTCATCTGCCCGTAGATTAGGGCCACCTTCTGCAGCACGCCGGACTCCTTCATCTCCAGGTAGAGGTCGTTGCCTTCCCTGGTGCGCTCCCCCACGCCGGCAAAGACGCTGACGCCTCCGTGCTTCATGGCAATGTTGTGAATCATCTCCATGATGATGACGGTCTTTCCCACGCCGGCACCGCCGAACATGCCCATCTTTCCGCCCCGGACGAAGGGCACCAGGAGGTCAAACACCTTCACCCCTGTTTCGAACACCTGCTCGGCCGGCTCCTGCTCCTCAAACTCCGGGGCCGGCCGGTGAATGGGCCAGTACTCCTTGCTCTGGATGGGGCCCTTCTTGTCGTAGGCCTCGCCCACCACGTTCATGATCCTTCCCAGGGTGGCCTCGCCCACGGGCACCTTGATGGGCGCCCCCGTGTCCAGGGCCTTCATGCCCCTTACCAGTCCGTCGGTGGAGCCCATGGCCACCGTCCTGACCTTGTTCTCCCCCAGGTGGGCCGCCACCTCCAGGGTGAGGTTTATCTCCGGAATGCCCCGCTGGGGGTCGCCCTTCTCTTGTATCTTTATGGCATTGAGTATCTCCGGGAGCTTTTCCTCAAACTCCACATCCACCACTGCGCCGATGACCTGTACCACCTTGCCTACATTCTCTGCCATCTCTATACCTCCGGAAAACCTTTCATGGATTGCTCTATTTCAGGGCCTCTGCACCGCCCACTATGTCCATGAGCTCCTTGGTGATGGTGGCCTGCCTGACCTTGTTGGCCACCAGGGTGAGTCGGTCTATCATCTCGTCGGCGTTCTTTGAGGCGTTCTCCATGGCGGTCATCCTGGCCGCCTCCTCGGAGGCCTGGGACTCCAGGAGGGCTCTGTAGAGCTGGATCTCCAGGGCCTTGGGCAGAAGCTGCTCGTACAGCGCCCTGGCCGAGGGCTCAAATATGTAGTCGGCCATGGCCATGGCCTGGGCCTCCTCGGGCTCATGCAGGGGAAGCAGCCTCAGGGTGCTGACCTTCTGGGCTATCACCGACTTGAACTCGTTGTACACCAGGTAGAGCTCGTCGAAGTCCTCCTTCAGGTAGCCCTCTATGATGTTGGAGGCAATCTCCTGGGCATGGGCGTAGCCCAGCCTGCCGGAAATGCCCGTCCACTGGGCCCTGAGGGGCACCTCCCTCCTCTTGTAGTACTCCACTGCCTTGCGGCCCACGGCGCTGGCGCTGACCTGGAAGTCCTTGTCCCGGAAGTCCCTCAGCAGGGCCGTGGCGGCCCTGAGCACATTGCTGTTGAAGGCACCGCAGAGGCCCCTGTCGCTGGTAAGCACCAGCACCTCCACCACCTTCCTGGGCCGGCGCCTCAGCAGGGGGTGCAGCTCCTCCGCCCCGCCCACCTGGGCCAGGGAGGCCAGCACCTCCTGCATCTTGTGGGCATAGGGCCTGAGGGCCAGCATCCTCTGCTGGGCCCTGCGGAGCTTGGCCGCCGCCACCATCTTCATGGCCCGGGTAATCTGCCGGGTGTTCTTGACCGCCTTTATGCGGCGCCTTATGTCCCTCAGGGTAGGCATGCCTTAGGGCTGAAACCCCCTCTTGAAGTCCTCCACGCACTGGCTGAGCTTCTGCCTCAGCTCCTCGTCCAGGGCCTTCTTGTCCTGCAGCTCCTTCAGCACCTCAGCCCTCTGCTGGCGCATGAAGGTGAGGAACTCGGCCTCAAACCTCTTGATGGCCTCCACGGGCAGGTCGTCCAGGTAGCCCTGGGTGCCGGCGAAGATGACGGCCACCTGCTCGGACATGCTCATGGGCTGGTACTGGTCCTGCTTCAAGAGCTCCATCATCCGCTCGCCGCGGGCCAGGCGGGCCTGGGTGGCCTTGTCGAGCTCAGACCCGAACTGGGCGAAGGCCGCCAGCTCGCGGTACTGGGCGAGGTCCAGCCTCAGGCGGCCGGCGACCTGCTTCATGGCCTTCACCTGGGCCGCGCCGCCGACGCGGGAGACCGAGATACCCGCGTTGATGGCCGGACGGAACCCGGCGAAGAAGAGGTCCGTCTCGAGGAATATCTGCCCGTCGGTGATGGAGATGACGTTCGTCGGGATGTAGGTGTGGATGTCGCCGGCCTGGGTCTCGATGATGGGGATGGACGTGAGGGAGCCCCCGCCCATCTCGTCGTTCAGCTTGGCCGACCTCTCGAGGAGCCTCGAGTGGAGGTAGAAGACGTCCCCGGGGTAGGCCTCACGCCCGGGCGGCCTCCGCAGGAGCAGGGACAGCTCGCGGTAGGCCACGGCGTGCTTGGAGAGGTCGTCGTAGGCGATGAAGGCGTGCCGGCCGGAGTAGAGGTAGTACTCGGCCATGGCCGTCCCGGCGTAGGGAGCGAGGAAGAGCATGGGGGCCGGCTCGCTGGCCGAGGCCACGACGACGGTCGTGTACTCCATCGCCCCGGTCTGGCGGAACTTGTCGACCACGGCGGCGACGGTGGACGTCTTCTGGCCGATGGCCACGTAGAAGCAGTGGACGCCCTTGCCCTTCTGGTTGATGATGGTGTCCACGACGATGGCCGTCTTCCCCGTCTGCCGGTCGCCGATGATGAGCTCGCGCTGGCCTCGCCCGATGGGGGTCATGGCGTCGATGGCCTTGAGGCCGGTGTAAAGGGGTTCGTGGACCTGCCGGCGCACGACCACGCCCGGAGCGATGATCTCCACCGGACGGTACTCGTCGGTCTCGATAGGGCCCTGCCCGTCGATGGGCTGACCGATGGCGTTGACGACCCGGCCGGTCAGGGCCGGGCCCACGGGCACCTGGACGATGCGGCCGGTCCGGCGGACCTCGTCGCCTTCCTTGATGTGGCTGAAATCGCCCAGAAGGACGCACCCTATGTTGTCCTCTTCGAGGTTCAGGGCTATCCCGAGGACGCCGCCGGGGAACTCGAGAAGCTCGGCCGACATGGTCCGCTCGAGCCCGTGGACACGGGCGATGCCGTCCCCGACCTCGAGGACGGTCCCTACGTCGGCGGCCTCGATGGCGGCCTCGTAGGTCTCGATCTGCTTCCTCAGGATGGCCGTTATCTCTTCGGGCTTGATGGCCACGGTCTAGACACCTACCCTCACCTTGGCTAGCCTTTCCCCCAGCCGCTCGAGCCGACGCTTGAGCGAGGCGTCCAGGAGCCTGTCGTCAACCTTCACCTGCACCCCGCCCAGGATGGACGGGTCGACCTTGAAGGAAAGCCGCACCCTGCGGCCCAGCTTGGCCGAAAGGACGCTCTCCATCTCCCTCCGGGCCGGCTCGTCCAGCGGCACGGCCGTCCTGACCTCCACTCTGGCGACGCCCCGGGCCCGGTCCTCGAGGAGGCCGTAGAGCTCCACGATCTCCGGCAGGTAACTGGTCCGCCGCTTGTCAACGGTGAGCAGGAGGAGGTTCCGCACGAGACGGTGGACGCCTCTCCCGGTCAGCTCGCGGACGAGCCGCTTCTTGGCTCCGGACGCCACACGCTCGCTGAGAAGGAACTCCCTCAGGCCTTCCTCCCCCCAGATGGCGCCCACCGCGGCCCGGAGGTCGCGTCCGACCGCGTCCGGGGCGCCGGCCGCGGCGGCGGCCTCGTACAGGGCCCGGGCGTAGCGGCGGGCCACGACACTGCCTTTCAGCAATCCGTTCCCTCCCAGCCTCTAGCCCGGGGTGTCCGCGGGGCGCGTGTCCTCGGGGAGCTTCTTCACGAGGTCGTTCACGAGACCGCGGTGCTCCTCGACGTCCAGCGAACGTTCGATGACCTTGGACGCGGCCAGGACGGCCAGTTCGGCCAGCTCCTGCCTGACCTCGTTGAGGGCCCTCTCCTTCTCGCTGGCGATCGCCTTCCTGGCCCTCTCGATCATCTCCTCGGCCTGCCGGCTGGCCTGGTCGAGGATTTCGGTCTTGGTCTTCTCCGCCGAGGCCTGGGCCCGGCTCACGAGGCTCTGGGCCTCGGTCCGGGCCTCGGCGAGGCGGCGCTCGTACTCCGCACGGCTGGCCTCGGCCTCCTCCCGGGCCCTCTCGGCCGCCTCCAGGGTCCTTTCGACCTCAGCCTTCCGGGCGTCCAGGAGCGACAGCACCGGACGGTAAAGGAACCTCCGCAGGAGCAGGAAGAACACGACGAAATTGATGACCGACCATATCAGTTCGTTCGTTGTGAACTCCAACTACCCGGCACCCCCCGCGGCCGGCCGCTCCGGCCGCAAGCGCTTCCCCTCAGGTCACCATGCCCGAGAGAACGAAGATGATGGCGAAGACGAAAAGGGTCAGGGCCTCCATGAACACCAGGGCCAGCATCATCGATGTCCGGATGTCTCCCGCCGCCTCGGGCTGGCGCCAGGTCGCCTCCATGGCCGCCACGCCCGTCCGGCCCTGGGAGAGGGCCGACCCGAGCGCGGCGACGGCCATGGCGGCGACGGCGGCCGCGCCGAAGAGGTTGGCCGCCGGCGTCGTCGCCCGCCCGTTGAGGACGAAGACGATGGCGAACACGAACAAGGTCAGGGCCTCCATGAACACCAGGGCCAGCATCATGGATGTGCGGGTGTGGCCCGCGGCGGCCGGCTGCTTCCAGGTCGCCTGCATGGCCGCCTGCGTGGTCCGCCCCTGCGCCACGGCGGAGCCGATGGCCGCCAGGGCCATGGCCGCTACGGCGGCCGAGCCGAACAGGACACGGGAGCTGTCGACCGAGCCCGTGAGGACGAAGACGATGGCGAACACGAAAAGGGTCAGGGCCTCCATGAACACCAGCCCGAGCATCATGGAGGTCCGGGTGTCGCCGCTCTCCTCCGGCTCGCGCCAGGAGGACTCCATGGCCGCCACGGCGGCGCGGCCCTGACTGAGGGCGGACCCGAGGGCGGCCGCGGCCATCGAGACCACGGCCACGGCGGTGAAGACGGCTATGTCCGGGGTCACCCTGCCCGCCAGGACGAAGACGATGGCGAAGACGAAAAGGGTCAGGGCCTCCATGAACACCAAGGCCAGCATCATCGTCGTCCGGACCTTGGCGGCCGACTCGGGCTTCTTGCGGATGGACTCCATCGCCGCGGCGCCGGTCCGGCCCTGGGCGTAGGCCGAGCCGAAGGCGGCGAGAGCCATGGCCAGGACCGCGGCTCCAGAGAAGATCACCATTGGCGACATCCGTTCTCCCCCTTAGTCTCGGTCAGTGTTCCTCGGCGACAGCTGTCGCAAGGTAGATCGAGGTCAGGAACGTGAAGATGAAGGCCTGGATGGCTCCGAAGAGCACCTCCAGGAGCAAGGGCACAACCGGCAGGAACCAGGGAACGGCCATGAGCACGGCCAGGACGACCGTCTCACCGCCGAAGATGTTGGCCACAAGACGCAGCGAGAGCGCGAACGGCCTCACGAACTCCTCGATGATCCCCAGCGGGAGGAGCAGGGGGGCCAGGAACCACGGGTCGACCATGTGCTTGAAGTAGCGGAGCCCCCGCCGCTTGATCCCGACGTACTGCACGGTCACGAACACCACCGAGGCGAGGCCGGCGGTGACGCCCCAGTTGCTCGTGGGAGCCGTGAGCCCCGGCACATGCCCGGCTCCGGGGAGGAGCCCCGAGTAGTTGGAGAGGAGGATGAAGATGAAGAGGCTCCCCAGGAAGGGAAGGAAGGCCCGCGCGTTCTCCCGGCCGATTATCGAGGCGAAGAAGGTCTCGAAGCCGTCGACGGTGAGCTCGAGAAGGGCCTGGAACCTCGTCCGGGGCACCCGCTCCAGCCTCCTGGTCCCGAGCCAGGCCAGGACGAGCACGACCAGCATGATGCCCCACATGGTGGTCTGGATGCTCGTGACCTTGAGGCCCACCACGGGGATGGTGAAGAAGACGTCCCTGGCGGCGGCTCCGGCGCCTTCACCTCCGTGGGCGGCAACAAGCCAGAAGGGCAAGCCCCATCACCTCTGTCTCTGTCTCTCCGCGTCTCCGCCGCCCGCGGCGGCGAGCCGCAGAAGGAGCGCGTACCTCGGCAGGAGCAGGCCCGCCAAGGCGGCCAGGACGGCCGAGGCCGACGCGCCGGAGGCCCGGAACACGACGTAAAGGGCCCCGACGCTGAGGGCCATACGGGCGACGTACTGGACGGCGAAGAGCACGGGCCAGCCGCCCGAGGCGTTCCCGGTCCCGGACCGCACGGCGGAACGGTGCACGCGGTTCGATATGGCGTTGTTCACCAGGCCGACCGCCCCGCCGAAGGCGAAGGCGGCGGCCAGGACTCCTGCCTCAGCCATCAGCCGGCTCCCGGTCCTCTTCGTCGGTGCGGTCTTCCGCCCGCCGCCCGCTCTCGTCCCGTCGGGAGGAGCGGTCACCCGACCGCAGGATGTCCCGGAGGAGGACCCTGAAGCCGGCCACGACCCCGAGAATGGTCCCGACGAGGGAGAGCCAGGGCTCCGAGCCCAAGAGACGGTCCAGGTAGCGGCCGCCGTGGTAGCCCACGAACATCCCCGCTAGAAGCGTGAGCCCCGCCGTGAAGGCCAGGCTGAGAACGCTCGCAGGCTCCCGCGGCGGGCCTGAATCGCTCAAGCTCGTCCACTCCCAGCCTATTGTCGTCCATCCCCGGGGAGAATGCAACCCGAAGGGGAAGGCGGCACCTCACCCGTTCACTCGATGCGTCTGAGGTCGGCGCCGATGGTCGTGAACTTCTCGACCACCTTCTCGTAGCCCCGGTCGATGTGCTCGACACCGGAGATCTCCGTCTCACCTTCGGCCATGAGACCGGCCAGGACCAGCGCCGCGCCGGCCCGCAGGTCCGTGGCCTTGACCTTGGCCCCTGTGAGACGTTCGACCCCCTGGACGATGGCCGTGCGGCCCTCGACGGTTATGTTGCAGCCCATGCGCCTCAGCTCGTCCGCGTGCTTGAAGCGTCCCTCGTGCACCGTCTCGGTGATGACGCTCGTTCCCGAGGCCACGGAGAGCAGAGCCGTCATCTGCTGCTGGGCGTCGGTCGGGAAGCCCGGATAGGGCAGGGTCTTCACGGTCACCGGGCGGGGCCTGCCGTTGCCGCGGACGAGGATGTAGTCACCGTTCTCCTCGACCGTCGCTCCGGTCTCGATGAGCTTGGCCGACACCGCCTCGAGGTGCTTGGGGATGACGTTCTCCACGATGACCTCACCGCCGGTGGCGGCCGCTGCGACCATGAAGGTGGCGGCTTCGATCTCGTCCGGGATGATGGAGTGCTGGGTCCCGCCCGGGAGCCTCCTGACCCCCGTGACCTTGATGACGTCGGTCCCCGCACCCTTGACCTTGGCGCCGGCGGCGTTGAGGAAGTTGGCCAGGTCCACGATGTGAGGTTCCTTGGCCGCGTTCTCGATGACGGTCGTCCCCTCGGCGAGGGTCGCCGCCAGCATTATGTTGACGGTCGCCCCGACGCTGACGACATCGAGATAGACGGGAGCGCCGACCAGTCTCGAGGCCCTGACCTTCACGACCCCTTTCTCGACCCTGACGTCGGCCCCGAGGGCCCTGAAGCCCTTGATGTGCTGGTCGATGGGGCGCGAGCCGATGTCACAGCCTCCCGGGAAGGGGACCTCGGCCCGGCCGTACCGGGCGAGGAGCACGCCTATCAGGTAGTAGGAAGCCCGCATGCGCTTGACGAGGGCTTCGCTGAGACTGTGAGGGGTGAGACCGTCGGGGTCGACCACCGCTCTGAGCGCCTCGCCGTTCCCGCTCGGCCCGAGGTCCACCTTCACGCCGAGAGAGCGCAGAAGCTCGGCGTAGACCCAGACGTCCTGTATGTCGGGCAGGTTCTCGATGACGGTGACACCGTCGGCGAGGAGCGCCGCGGGGAGAACGGCCACGGCGGAGTTCTTGCGGCCGCCCGCCCTGACCCGTCCGGTCAGCGGGCGCCCGCCGGTGGCGACAAGCTTCGCCAACTCCTTCCCTCCCCCCGGCGGTGGTCCCTTCGGCGATGACGAGGTGCTCGCGCTGGTGCGAGCAAGCAGGCCGGAGACCCTTGCAGGCAACCGACTGGTAGACGAACCGAACAAGACGTATTCTTCAGGCAGACCGGCCTTCCTTCCAGGTAAAAACCGTCACCGGTAGCGCGGCTCCGCCTCTCGGAGCCATTCGAGCCATCTCGACTCGAACTCCTTTGGCGAGAGGCCGGTCACCTTCTCGAGCGCCGCCTCGAAAGGCCTGCCGCGGGCCATCTCGCCCAGAAGGGTGTGGAGGCCGTCCCACCCCACACTGTAGTCGACGAGATAGGCGGTGAGAAGGAAGGCCTCGCGGTAGGCCACAGCCGTGTTCTCCAGGCCGTCGAAGTCCCGGCCGAGTTCGGGCAGGCTGTACAAGGGCCCCTCACTCCCCGGAAGGAGACCTGCGGACGCGCCTCCCCCGAGCCAGAGGTAGCCGGTTTCCCTGTACTCCACGTACTGGGCCAGCCCCTCCGA
>DPMO01000016.1 GCA_003541445.1 Clostridiales bacterium
ATGGCCCTTTCCGTCGCCTCGGGGAACGGAGCCCCGCCCGGGGAGGTGAAGGGCAGACGGTAGTCCCAGACCACCAGGTGGTAGCGCCGGTCAGGGTCGACGGGAGCCTCGGGGTCGAAACCGTAGGGTCTGGCAGGGCCGAACCCGAGGCTCCCGACGAACTCGGCCAGCAGGCCGGAAGCGGCGGCTGACGTCACGGCCAGGACGAGTCCGGTGACGCCGGCGGCAACGGCGAGGAGGAACAGGTGGAGGCCGCGGCCCGGCCGGCTACGGTCTGTCCGGGCCGGTGGTCGGCTCCGCACGGGGTCCGCTCCCTTCCACATGGTTCCTAGCGGTCCAGGTCGAGCAGGCAGAGCACGTCTGTGTCGGCTATGCCGTCCGTCTCGAGGCCGTAGAAGGCTTCCAGGTCACGGATGGCGTCAACGGTCGCCTCCTCGAGACGCCCGTCGACCGGTCCCGGGTCGAAACCCAGCCTGGCCAACTGCCACTGGAGGAAGACGACGCCGAGTCCGGCGGCGCCCCGCGGGAGGGCCGGAGGCACCACAGCCTGCCAGTGCGGGGCGACGATGTGGACCGGCGTTCCGATGGAGACCCACTCGTAGACCTCGTTCACGTGATGGTTGAACATCCGGATGCAGCCGCCGCTGGCGGCCGTACCGATCGAACCGGGGTTGTTGGTCCCGTGGACGCCGTAGATTCCCCAAGGGATGTCAAGGCCCATCCATCTTGTCCCGAACGGGGGGCCGACGTTGACCCCCTTGTTCCGGACTCTCCACTGGCCCGGCTGGCTGGGACTGCCGGGTCTTCCCACGGCCACCGGATAGGTCTTGAAGGGGAACCCGTCGGCGAACACGGTGAGCTGCCGCTTTTCGATGTCGATGACCAGCATGACCTCGCCTTCGGGACGGGGCGTGCCGGACACGGCCAAGGCGGCGTCCCGGCCTTTCCTGGCCCACCACTCGTCAGCGAGGGCCTGCCAGAAAGCCGAGTCCACGCGCGGGGTCGCGGAGAGACCGTGCCGCGCTCTGAACTTGGAGACCGCGTCAGCCGTGGCCTGCCCGAAGACCCCGTCGACCGGTCCTTCGTAGAGCGACAGGCCCTTGAGGGCGAGCTGGAGTTCTGTGACGTCGTTTCCGCGCATCGGAGGTTCCCGGAGGACCAGGACCCGGTTGGGCTCGCACGTGGGTGCCTTCAGCCCGAAAGCGGGCGGCAACAGGCCCAGCGGGGGACCGGACCAGAGGAGGACGCCGGCCGCTCCGGAGGCGAGCACGAGCGAGAAGGTCAGCAGAGCCGGAAAGAGGCGCCTGGTGGCGGGGACGACGGCGCGGTCCCCACGTCTCGGACTCATCCCGGTCGAGGGGGTGTTCCTGCCCACGGGTCGGACCGCCTCCCTGCCGCCTGTGCCTTCCCGTGTTCCGTGAACAAACCCTATGCCGTTGCGCCGGGAGGCAGACCGGGAGGCCGCCCGAGCGACAGCCCTACACCGGGCGTCTCTCGCGCCGGGCCCAAGCGCTGTCCACCGCCCTGAGAGCCCGCAGGACGGGCCGGAAGGCCAGACCCTTCTCTGTGAGGTGGTAGGCCTCATGGAGGCCGGGCTCGGAGAGGGCCGTCTTGCCCACCACTCCTTCCCTCTGGAGCCACCGGAGACGGGCGCTGAGGGTCCGCGGGCTTATCCCTTTGAGGGTGGCCTGGAGTTTGCAGAAGCGCTTGGGGCCTGAGGCCAGTTCCAAGATGATGGGGATGGTCCACTTGCGTCCAAGGATATCGGCCGCTCGTGAGGGCGGACGGACCCCACGGGTCTGCTCCGGGAGTGGTGCGCCAGTGGGCCTCCGCTCCGCGTGGGAGAAACGGTCAGGGTGGTGACGTTCGGGAGACAGGCTGTTCTCCATGATCATGGTCTCCCGTCAGATACTGAACTGTCCGCGTCGAAGGATTCCTCATCCATATTCGTCATCACTCCGGCGTTCCTGGGGGTCGGCGCTGGGGACCAGGGTCCGAGGTCTCGGGCAGGCAAACCTCCTCGGGGCCGCCTGAGTATGATGGGCTCCGGCCACTTGACCTCGGGCCCGCCGGCCGCCGGGAGGTGACCCGCATGCCTGACCGAAAGCCCGTCTTCGCCTGCGTGAGCGCCCTCAACGAGGAGAGGACCGTGCTCGGGGTCCTCCGCGAGGCCCTGCGCTGTCCCGGTGTCGAGGGGGTCTTCCTCGTCGTGAACGGGTCGACGGACCGGACGGCCGACCTCGCCCGGCGGGCGGCGGCCGCCGACCCCCGCATCAAGGTCAGGGAGGAGCCGGAGCCGCTGGGTCACGATGTCGGCCGCAGTGTCGCCGCCGAGTGGGCTCTGGCCGAGGGAGCCGGGGGGCTCCTGTTCGTCGACGCGGACTTCGTCGTTCCGGCCGGCGACCTGGCTCCCTTCGTCCGGGCGCTCGGGCAGGGAGCCGATGTCGCCCTCAACGGGCTGACGAGACTTCTCGAGGGCTGGCCGTCCCGGGGACCGGTGGCCTCGGCCCAGACGGCCCTGAAC
>DPMO01000012.1 GCA_003541445.1 Clostridiales bacterium
CTGGTCCGTCAGGATCCACGTCGACGAGCCGGCCGCGGACGCGAGACTCTGCACCGCGGTCCGGGAGGCCCTGACCCGCGTGACAACAGTCCTGCGCGGGATCGTCGTCGTCTGCGTAGGGACGGACAGGTCCACGGGGGACGCGCTCGGCCCCCTGACCGGCCACCGGCTCCGCTCCATGGTCCCCGACCGGGACGTGGTCTTCGGCACGCTGGAGGACCCGGTCCACGCCGGGAACCTGTCGGAGCGGCTCGAGACCATCCAGAGAAGATACGCCGGGCACGTGGTGGTGGCCGTCGACGCGTGCCTCGGGACTCTCGAGAACGTGGGGACCATCTGTGTGGGGCTCGGCCCCTTGCGCCCCGGGGCCGGAGTGAACAAGAGCCTCCCGCCGGTCGGCGACCTCTACGTCACCGGCGTGGTCAACGTCGGGGGCTTCATGGAGTACTTCGTGCTCCAGAACACCCGTCTTCACCTGGTGATGAAGATGTCCACCGTCATCTCTGAAGGTCTTGCGGCCGTCCTGGCCCAGATGCCCGCCAGGCGGCTCCCCGAGCAGGCCGGCCTCAGGCCGCCAGGGCTCTAGGCCTCAGGACCGCCGAGCTCCTTCTCCACTCTTCGCACGATCTCCACCGGTGTCTTCCCCTCGGCGCTGATGACCGGCCCGCGAACCTGCCTCGTCTGGATGCCGAGGAGGTTGTCGTCCTGCCCGCTGACCACCAGGGCCTCGGCCTGGTCGAGGTTGCCTTTCGTGAAGGTCATCACCTCGTACCCCCGCTCGCGGAGGGCCTCGGCGACGGGCCTGAGGCCGTCCTCGACGGCCACGACCCTGGTCCTGGCCTTGCGCACGCTCATCCCTCCCTACCCGTCGCTCGGCCGGCCCTTCTGCCGCCCAAGGAAGGCGAACCCCCGGGCCGGCTTGACCCGGGGCTTAGTATTGGTCCTTAGGTGGCCCCTATTCCAGCTCCCTGCGGCTCCTCTCGATGAGCTCCACGACCTCCTCGTCGGAGGTCTGCTCGAAGTGACGGTAGAACTGGCCCACCGCGTAGAACGGCTCCGGCGTCGCAAGGCATACGACCTCGTCCGCCTCAGAGGCCAGCCTCTCCAGGGTGTCGGGCGGGGCCACGGGAACGGCCAGGACGACGCGGTCGGGCTCCTGGGAGCGGAGCCCCCGAAGGGCGGCCAGGACTGTCGCCCCGGTGGCGATTCCGTCGTCGACGACGATGACCGTCGCGCCGGCCAGGTCCACGGCGGGCCGCGTCCCGCGGTAGAGTTTGAGCCGACGCTCGATCTCCCTATTCTGGCGCTCGGCCTCTCTCCTCAGGTAGGCCTCGCTGACGCCCACCGTCCTGACCATGGCCTCGTCGAGGACCAGTGTCCCGTCCTGGGCGACGGCGCCCACCGCGAGTTCAGGGTTGGTCGGAGCGCCTATCTTGCGCGGGATGACCACGTCGAGGGGGGCGGCGAGGACCCGGGCCACCTCGAAGGCCACGACGACGCCGCCCCTGGGGACCCCCAGGACCACGGGGTCGGCCAGGTCGCGGGAGGCCAGCACCTCGGCCAGGCGTCGGCCCGCATCGCGCCTGTCGATGAAGATCAACTGACCCACGCCCCCAACCGTTTCTCACGCCCCAAGACGTTCACAGGTGCCCTTCAGGTCACGGCACCGGCCGCCGGCGCCCCGATGACCCGCAGCGCTCCCGGCACGATGCGTATCTCGGCCGGGAGGCGGCCGAAGACCTCGCCGTCGGCCTGGACGTGGAGCGGAATCCGGGACGCTATCCTTGTCTCCTTCGCCCTGTATAGTCTTACCTTCCGGTGGCGGGTATGCCCGCCCCAGAAGACACGGGGCAGAAGCATGAGGGTTTCCAGCCGGCTCAGGTTCCCGGCGACGCAGATGTCGAGCACACCGTCGTCCGGCCTGGCCTCCGGGCACATCTTCATGCCTCCCGCGTGGGAGTGACCGTTGCACACCGAGACCAGGAGACATTCCTCCTTCAGGGTCAGGTCGTCCATGGTGAGCTCGAGGGGAGCAGGCCGGTAGCGGAAGAGCATGACCAGGACCCCGAAGAGGTAGGTCAGGACTCCGGGCAGACGCTTCGGCCTCAGGTTCAGGAAGGCCGCGACCTCCGCGTCGAACCCCACTCCGGCGATGTTGATGAAATAGCGGCGGCCGATCCGGCCGACGTCGAGGGTCAGTTCGCGTCCCCCGAGGGCGACCTCGAGGGCCTTCAAGGGGTCCCGCGGATAGCCGAGCATCTTGGAGAAGTCGTTCCCGGTCCCGCCCGGTATGACGGCCAGGGCGGTGGGGCAGCGGGCCTCCTCGTCGAGGAGACCGTTGACGATCTCCTGGATGGTCCCGTCGCCCCCGATCCCGACGACCCGGTCGTAGCCGGCCCGCCGCGCCTCGGCCGCCAGTTCGGTCGCGGCCCCTCTGCCCCCGGTGAAGCGGTGCTCTGCGGGGCGCCCGCGCCCCAGGAGCGCTCGTTCGACGGCACGCCAGACCCGCAGGCCCCTGCCCCCACCGGCCACCGGGTTGACGATGAACAGCACTCTCATCGCCGGAGACTACCGCGCCTTCTCCGCGTCCGCCCCGGCCGGGGATGCGCCCGCCGCGGCCTTGGCGCGGTCCTTCACCGTCCGCCCCCTGGCCTCGCCTCCTTCGGCACGCCTCATCTGGCAGCTCCCGTCGAAGACGGCGCCTTCGTGGACGACCAGCGCGCTCACGATTATGTCCCCGAGCATCTTCCCGGTGGCTACGATCTCCACCCGACCGGAAGCCTCGACATTGCCGCGGAGCTCGCCGGCGATGGTCACGTTCCGGGTCTTGACGTTGGCCTCCACGACGCCTTCCTCGCCGACGACGAGGTCGCCGTCATGGTCTATCTCCCCGTCGACACGTCCGTCGATGCGGATGCCTCCGGTGGCCTTCATGGTCCCCTTTATCTCGGTCCCCCGACCGATGAGCGTGCTGACCTTGTCCTGCTCCGGCGCTGCCGGTCCGTCCTTCTTGAACACCTCGGTACCTCCCTCGGAAGTCGTTGTGTCAGGAGCCGCCGCCGATGCGCCGACCCCGTGAAGCCGTGTTCGGGCACATCGGGCCTGCAGGCGGAGGAGAAGCCGCGCGGGGCGACGGCGGGCACGGGAGCGAAGGAAGCGCAGCCCCCAGGCGGAGAGGCACCGGCCGGCGGCTGCCGGCGGGTCCGGGTCAGTTCCCGCCGAGGTAATACCGGGGGTTGACCGTCCGTCCGTTGACGCGGACCTCGAAATGCACATGAGGACCGGTGCTCTTCCCGGTCGACCCGATGAACCCGATGACCTCACCGCGCTTGACCCTATCACCCAACTCCACGGCCAGCTTCGCGCAGTGCCCGTACAACGTGCTCCAACCGTACCCGTGGTCGATGACCACCGTCCGGCCGTAGAGCCCGTTCCAGCCGGCGAAGACCACGGTGCCGTCGGCCGTGGCCACAATGGGGGTGCCGACGCGCCCGGAGATGTCTATGCCGTCATGGTGCTCGTAACCGTAGACGGTGAACCTGTAGCCGTAGTAGGAGGTGATAAA
>DPMO01000173.1 GCA_003541445.1 Clostridiales bacterium
CGATAATCACCCACATCGTCGGCCCGGGGGAGACCCTGAGCGCTATCGCCGAGAGGTACGGTGTGACACCCGCGACCATCGCCCTCTCGTCGGGCCTGGTCAACCCGGACCGCATCTACCCCGGGCAACGGCTGGTGTTCCCCTCTGTCGTGGGGCTCCTGCACCGCGTCAGGAGCGGCGACAGCCTGTCGACGATCGCCGCCATGTACCAGGTCACTGCCAGCGACATCGTCCAGGCCAACGACCTGGCCGACCCCGACCTGCTGAGCGAGGGCCAGGTCCTCATCATCCCGGGCGGGAGGCCCAAGCAGGTCACGGTCGCCTCCTCGCCCGCCGCCGACAGGTCTCCGCGGGGGCTCATCTGGCCCTGCCGGGGGCCCATCACATCGCGCTTCGGGCCGCGCTGGGGACGCCTGCACACGGGCATCGACATCGCCGCTCCCTACGGGGCGAGCATCCGGGCGGCTGCGGCCGGCAGAGTCACCCATGCCGGATGGTACGGGAACTACGGACGGTGCGTCATCCTCGACCACGGCGGCGGGCTCCAGACTCTCTACGCCCACGCGCACGAGATTCTCGTGACCGTGGGGGAGAGCGTGGCGCAGGGACAGGTCATCGCCCGCGTCGGAACGACAGGGAACTCCACAGGCCCCCACCTCCACTTCGAGGTCCGGGTATCGGGCTCCATCCGGAACCCCCTGAACTACCTCGACGACTAGCCCGACCGGCCGCGCTCCGACTTTGGACAACGTTCCAAGGCGCGTGGTATAATGACGTTTGCGTATTCGGGCGAGGCCGTGGCCGTCCGGCCTTTCCACTCGTATAGGCCCGGACGCAGGTCTCGTCCGGCAGGCCTACCCAGCGAAGAAGGTGTCCGACTTGAAGAAAGGCATCCACCCGACCTACTATCCCAAAGCGCGCATCGTCTGTGGTTGCGGTGCCGTGTACGAGGTGGGCTCGACCAAGGAGAACCTCAAGGTCGAGGTCTGCGCCAAGTGCCACCCCTTCTACACCGGGCAGCGCCGCATCGTCAGCACGGGCGGCCGGGCCGAACGCTTCATCAAGAAGTACAACTGGGGCCAGGCCAAGCCCGAGGAGGAGAAGAAGGGACTCAAGGTCAAGAAGGGCGCCGAAGAAGTCAAGGAGATCCTGGAGGAACTCGGCGAAGACGAGGAGAACGGCGACCGGCGTTAGGACGACGTCCCTAGGCCTTCTGGTGGGAGGTGTGTGGTCCCGGGCACGCCGAAGGGACGTGTTCAAGGAAGGGAAGGGGGCAGAGGACAGAGGAGATCCCGCTTCCCTGTATCAGAGGAGCCGGAAGGAGGAGGGAAGACGTGACGAAGAGGTTCCTTTTCACCGCAGTCCTCGCCTGCCTGCTTGTGCTGGCTTTCTCGCTGTCGCTCGCCGGGTGCAAGAAGGAAGAGCTGTCGGCGCTGGACCGCATTCTGGAAGAGGGTAAGATTGTCGTCGGTACCTCGGCCGACTACGAGCCGTTCGAGTACGTGGACCCGGACACCGGTGAGTACACAGGATTCGACATCGAACTGATGGAGAAGATCGCCGAGCGGCTCGGGGTCGAGGTCGAGTGGCGGGACATGAAGTTCGACATTCTCCTGACCACCCTGCAGGCCGGTGAGCTCGACGCCATCATCGCCTGCATGACCGTGACGCCGGAGCGGCTCGAGATGGCCGACTTCACCGACCCGTACATCATCTCCAAGGACGCCATCCTGGTCAAAGCCGGGAGCGACGTGGTCTCCATCGAGGGCGCCGACACGATGAGCCACGAGGAGCTCACTGCGGCTCTGGTCGAGGCCCTCAAGGACCTCAAGGTCGGCGTCCAGGCCGGCACCATCCATGAGCAGTGGTGTGACGAGAACCTCATCGGGGCCGGTGTGATGCCCGAGACCAACCTCAGCCGCTACCCGCGGGCCGACCAGGCCGTGTCCGACCTTGTGGCCGGACGCATCGACTGTGTGTTCCTAGATGAGGGCGTGGCCCTCGGTTTCTCCGAGACGCACGATGTCGAGAAGGCTCTCACGGTCGACCTGGAGGGCAACCCCGGCATCGCCGTCACGAAGGGCGAGACCAAGCTGGTCGAGAAGCTGAACGAGATCATCGCCGAACTCCGTGAGGAAGGGTTCATCGCCGAGCTGGCCGGCAAGTACGATCTCCCCGGCGAGTAGCCCGTCCGTCTGAGTGCGGCTGATGCGGCGGGGCCGGACCCCTGGTTCTCGTGGCCCCTCGGCTGGTCGCGGCCCCGCCGTCTGCCTCCCCGCCCGGGACCGGTCTGCCAGTTGGACTCCTTTGTGCGCTGTGTGGTCTACATCCTCCCCGCGGCGAAGCTCACGCTCCTGGTCACGGTGATGTCTTTGGCGATGGGCTTCGTCCTGGGGATGCTCCTCGCCGTGGCGCGCGTGTACGGGGGGCCGGTCCTCCGCTTCGCGGCCGCGTCGTACAGCCGCGTCGTGCGTAGTCTCCCGACCCTGGTCATGGTCTTCGCCCTTTACTACGTGGTCCTCATGACCGACTTCCTCGGCGGCAGCCGCCTCGCCTCGGCCGTCCTGGCCCTGGGGGCCTGCAGCACCGCCTACCAGTCCGAGATATTCCGGGGGGCCATCCAGTCCCTGGGCAGCGGCCAGATGCTCGCCGCGCGGTCGCTCGGCATGTCGCGTCCGGTCGCGCTGAGGAGCGTCATCCTTCCCCAGGCCGTCCGGCTGGCCATCCCCGCCTGGTCCAACGAGGCGGCCATCGTCCTCAAGGACTCGTCCCTGGTCTCCGCTGTCGGGACCGTGGAGCTGTTCCGCCGGGCGGAGCACGTCGCCGCGGCCACCCACGACTGGTTGACGGCCTTCCTCGCGGTGGGCCTCATCTACTTCTGCCTGACCTTCTTGACCAACCGGGCTCTTGACTGGGTCGAGAGGCGTTATCGCCTCAAGGTCTGACGAACGCACGAACGGGGGTCGACTCCGGTGGCCGAACCCATTCTCAGGATAGAGGACATCCACAAGGCCTACGGGAAGACCGAGGTCCTGCGCGGCGTCTCTTTCGATGTGGCGCCCGGCGAGGTCGTGGTCATCATCGGTCCGAGCGGGACGGGGAAGAGCACCCTCCTGCGGTGTGTCAATCTTCTCACGGTGCCCGACAGGGGCCGTGTCTGGCTCGAAGGGGTCGAGCTCACCGACAAGGCCGTCGACATCAACAAGGCCCGCGAGAAAATCGGGATGGTCTTCCAGGATTTCAACCTCTTCACCCATCTCACGGCCGTCCAGAACGTCATGCTGGCCCTGACCAAGGTGAAGGGAATGAAGACGGCCGAGGCCCGGGCCGCGGCAGAGCGTGAGCTCGAGAAGGTCGGTCTGGCCGACAAGGCCGACCTCTACCCCGCGGAGCTCTCCGGCGGCCAGAAGCAGAGGGTGGCCATCGCCAGGGCCCTGGCGATGAACCCGAAGGTGATGCTTTTCGACGAGCCCACGTCGGCCCTCGACCCCGAGCTCATCGGAGAGGTCCTCGAGGTCATGCAGGCCCTCGCCTCGCAGGGCATGACCATGCTCGTGGTGAGCCACGAGCTGGGCTTCGCCCGCGAGGTGGCCGACCGCATCATCTTCCTCGAGGACGGCGTCATCGCCGAGGAGGGACCGCCTGAGCAGCTCTTCGTGAACCCCAGGAACCCGAGGACCCGCGAGTTCCTCTACAAGCTCACCGAACTCTACGGCGAACACGGTGAGCCGAAGTCCGGGGGGCGGGAGCGGTGACCCTCACGGAGACCCTCCTGTTCATGTGGGACATCCTGCCCGAACTCCTGGAGGGCCTGGAGGTCACCATCCGGCTGACCGCGATGTCGCTCGCCGGGGGTTTCGTCCTGGCCGTCCCCGTCGCGCTCGTCAGGACCTACACCCGCGGCCCCCTCAACTGGCTGGCGACGGCCTTCGTCGAACTCTTCCGGGGCACGCCCCTGCTGGTGCAGCTCTACGTGGTCTACTACGGCCTGCCCGAGCTCGGCTTCGTTCTGGACCGTCTTCTGTCGGCCTGGATAGCCCTCTTCCTCAACTCCGCGGCCTACCAGTCGGAGTACATCCGGGGGGCCATCCAGTCCGTGAGCCGGGGCCAGCTCCTCGCGGCGCGGGCCCTGGGGATGCGGTCTCTGACGGCCTTCCGGTGGGTGGTCCTGCCGCAGGCCCTGAGGCTGGCCCTTCCGTCGTGGTCCAACGAGGTGGCCTACATGGTCAAGTACGTCTCGGTGGTGTACATGATCGCCGTCGGGGAGCTCTTCACCAGGGGACAGCTCATCATAACCCGCACCTGGAAGGTCGGCCCGACCCTCCTCACGGTGGCCCTCATCTACATCCTCGTCGTGTACGCCGTGACCAAGGTCATGGACCACGTCGAACGCCGCTTCCGCATCCCCGGCCTCGAGACCGGCGTGGAAGGGCGCGAAGCGTGAGCGCCCGCGCCGGCCAGGCCGGTCCCGCCCGCCCGCCGGGGATGAAGGCCGCTCCCGCGGTCTCCTACGGGGGACAGGCGGTCATCGAGGGGGTAATGATGCGCGGGCCCGACGGGTACGCCGTCGCCGTCCGGAGGCCCGGAGGGGAGATTGTCACCCGCCTCGTCAGACGGCCCGGTCCGGCTTCACGGCACCCGCTCGCGCGCGTCCCCTTCGCCCGGGGACTGTTCGCCCTTGTGGACTCTCTCGTCGTCGGGGTGGAGAGCCTGATGTGGTCGGCCGACGAGGCCGCGGGCGAGGAGGAGAAGCTGTCCCGGGCGGAGAGCGCCCTGGTGGTCGTCATCGGCGTCCTGGGCGCCGTCGGCCTGTTCGTCCTCCTCCCCACTGTCGTCGCCGGCCCCCTGCTACGGTCGGGAGCGGGGAACCTGGTCGTCAACCTGGCGGAGGGGCTCCTGCGCCTCGGCGTCCTCATCGCCTACGTGTGGGCCATCGGGCGCATGCCCGACGTGAGGCGCGTCTACGAGTACCACGGGGCGGAGCACAAGGTCATCAACGCCTACACGGCGACGGGGGACTGGAGCCCGGCGGCCGCGAGGGAGCAGAGCACGACCCACCCCCGGTGCGGGACGAGCTTCCTGCTTTTCGTCGTCGTGGTGAGTGTCGTCTTCTTCTCCCTCTTCGGCTGGCCGAACATATGGGTGAGGATGGCCACCCGCCTTCTGCTCCTGCCGGTGGTGGCCGGGGTGGCTTACGAGGCCATCCGCCTCGCCGACCGGTCGAGGTCCCCGCTGGTGAGGTGGATGGCCGCGCCGGGCCTGTGGCTCCAGCGGCTGACGACGCGCGAGCCCGACGACAGCCAGCTCGAGGTGGCGGCGGCGGCCCTGGCCGCCCTCCAGCGGTTGGCCGACCGTCTGGATTCCGCTCGGGGGCCCGGTCCCGGGACGGGGGAGACAGACCACAGGAGGTCCTGAGCCGTCGCCTGCCCCTGTTCCCGCAAACCTACCGCGGCCCGTTCCTGTTGCTCCCCTGGGAACACGGGGGATATAATCCTTCCGTGGAACCGCACGAAGAAGACCGGCCAGAGACCCCTCGTAGTCTTGACCGCCCCTTCGAAACCGGGCGCGGGCCGTTGCGCGTGGTCGTCGTCGGCCTGGACCGGCCGGTCGGTGCGGGCCAGGACGTGACGTGCGAGGAGTCCCTCGAGGAACTCGCCCTTCTCGTGACGACGTGGGGCGCGGTGGTCGTGGGCCGGGTCATCCAGTCGCGCGAGCGCCCGGACCCTGTCCGGTACCTGGGACGCGGGAAACTCGAGGAGGTCGGCCGTCTCGTCCGCGAGAGGGCCGCCGACTACGTCGTGACCGATGACGAGCTGACCCCGGTCCAGCTCAGGAACCTCGAGAACGCCTTGGACGTGGCCGTCCTGGACCGGACGCAGGTCATCCTCGACATCTTCGCCCGCCGGGCCCGCAGCCGGGAAGGCAAGCTCCAGGTCGAACTCGCCCGGGCGCTTTACGCCCTCCCCAGGCTCACCGGAAAGGGCCGGGTCCTCTCCCGTCTGGGCGGCGGCATCGGGACCAGAGGACCCGGTGAGACGCGGCTCGAGGTCGAACGTCGGCTCCTCCGCGACCGCATAACGGTGCTGAGGCGTGAGATAGCCGAGCTGGGACGGCAGCGGGAGGTCCAGGTCAGGGCCAGGCGCCAGTCCCTCATCCCCCTGGCCGCCATCGTCGGCTACACCAACGCCGGGAAGTCCAC
>DPMO01000250.1 GCA_003541445.1 Clostridiales bacterium
ACCAAGGTCCACGAGGAGTTCATCCGCGGCCGGGCCCGGGACGTCCTCGAGGTCCTGCAGGCCAGGAAGAGTAGAGAAGGTCGCCTGAAGGGTGAGATGACCCTCGTCATAGGGGTCACGTCACCCCCTCCCGGGATAGCCGACGCCCCCGACCGGGTGGCCGGGGGCGTCCGGAGTCGTCCGGGGTCGGATGCGGTTGGACAACAGCGGACGAAAGCGCCTACACGGCGCGGCTGTGCATCGCCTCCATGCAGTTCCGGCAGACCTTCTTGCCCATGAAGGTCTCCACGTTGTGGGCGTTGCCGCAGAAAACGCATGCAGGTTCGTACTTCTTCAGGATGATCTTGTCGGCGTCGACATAGATCTCAAGGGCGTCCTTCTGTTCGATGTCCAGCGTGCGCCGGAGTTCGATCGGGATGACCACGCGTCCAAGCTCGTCAACCTTCCTCACTATTCCCGTCGATTTCATCACCGGCACTCCCCTCCTTCAACAAGTTTCGACACCGCCCTAGCGGGATGATACCAGGGATGGCAGATTCAGTCAACACCCATAGCGACTTTTTTTAGCCGCCTTGACAGGCTGAGATGTGAGCCGCTAATATTAGGGCCGCGTCGAAGGCTGTCTGAACGGCCATGACGGGGAAGAGTAGGCCTGCCGCGAAGGGTACAGAGAGCCGGTCTTGAGCTGAGAGCCGGTCCCGGGACGGAGGCCGAACATGGCCCCTGAGCCTCGGGTCGAAACGGCCGACGGCCGGAGTAGGCCGCGACGGGAGGCCCCCGTTACAGGGCCGCGGCATCGGGCCACGGGCCCCGTGCCGGCTGAGGACCGGGCCGGCCCGGTCGAAGCAGGGTGGTACCGCGAGTCCCCTCGCCCCTGAGCGGGTGAGGGGCTTGTTCGTTATAGAGGGGTACAGGAGGAGGTCTTCCATGACCGGGACTGACAGGCAGACCTTTTACATCACGACACCCATCTACTACGCCAACAGCGACCTTCATATCGGCCACGCGTACAGCACGGTGGCGGCCGACGCTCTGGCCCGCTTCAACCGACTGCGGGGGCGCCGGACGTTCTTCCTGACCGGGACCGATGAGCACGGGAGCAAGAACGAGGAAGCGGCCCGGGCCGCGGGGGTGCACCCGCAGGAGTTCGTCGACCGTGTGGTGGCCGGCATCCTCCGCCTCTGGGAGCGGCTCGAGATAAGCTACGACGACTTCATCCGGACCACGGAATCCAGGCACAAGAGGGTGGTCCAGGAGGTCTTCCGCCGCTTCCACGAGCAGGGCGACATCTACAAGTCGGAGTACGAAGGCTGGTACTGCACGCCCTGTGAGACCTTCTGGCTGGAGAGCCGGCTTGTGGACGGGAGGTGCCCGGACTGTGGGCGGGAGGTGAGCAGGCTCAAGGAGGAGAGCTACTTCTTCCGGCTCTCGAAGTACCAGGACAGGCTCCTCCGCCACATCGAGGAGAACCCGGACTTCATCCAGCCCCCCTCCCGGCGCAACGAGATGGTCAGCTTCATCAAGCAGGGGCTCGAGGACCTCTGCGTCAGTCGGACGACGTTCGCCTGGGGGGTCCCCGTCCCCTTCGACCCCGACCATGTCGTCTACGTCTGGATAGACGCCCTGACCAACTACATCTCGGCCATCGGCTACGCTTCGGAGGACCCCGAGCGGAGGAAGCTCTTCGAGGAGTTCTGGCCCGCCGACGTCCACCTGGTGGGCAAGGAGATCATGAGGTTCCATGCCATCATCTGGCCCATCCTGCTGATGGCTCTCGGCCTTCCCCTCCCCCGGAGGGTCTTCGGCCACGGGTGGCTGGTCCTGGACAGCGGCAAGATGTCCAAGTCGAAGGGGAACGTCATCGACCCCCACGTGCTCATCGACAAGTACGGTGTCGACGCCGTCCGGTATTTCCTCCTGCGGGAGATCCCCTTCGGCGCGGACGGCCGTTACAGCGAGGAGGCCCTCGTCAACCGGACGAACGTCGACCTGGCCAACGACCTGGGGAACCTGCTCTACCGGACCCTCACCATGGTCGAGAAGTTCTCTGACGCAGCCGTTCCCAGGCCGGTGGCCGACCAGGACGATGGTCTGCTCCGCGGCCTCTTGGCCGAGGTGGTCCCGGAGGTGGAGCGGGCGATGGACGACCTCCAGATCCCGCAGGCCCTGGAGGCCGTGTGGCGCCTGGTCAACCAGGGCAATCACTACATCGAGGACAACGCCCCCTGGAGCCTGGCCAAGGACCCCGGAAGCCGCGCGCGTCTCGACACGGTGCTCTACAACCTTCTCGAGACGCTGCGGGCCGTCGGGGCCCTGCTCCTGCCGTTCCTTCCCCACACGCCACAGCGCATCTGGGACCAGCTCGGGCTCGACCCCGGCACCCTCGAGGCCGTCCGTCTGGACGACATCGCCAGATGGGGGCAGCTCCGACCCGGGACAAGGGTGAGGAAGGGTCCTCCCCTCTTCCCGCGGATAGACCCGAAGGAGGCTCTCGAGACCTGAACCATGGAGCTCTTCGACACACACTGTCATCTCACCGACCGGGCCTTCCGCGCGGACCTCGAGGAGGTCCTGGCCAGGGCCCGGGCCGCCGGGGTCGTCGGGATGGTCTGTGTCGGCTATGACCTCGAGTCGTCCCGGGCGGCGGTCGCCCTGGCCGAACGGGAGGACGACGTGTGGGCCGCGGTCGGGCTGCACCCTCACTATGCGGCCCGGGCAGGGCGGGACCTCGAGGCCGCGCTCCGGTCCCTGGCCCGACACCCCAAGGTCGTCGCCGTCGGCGAGACCGGGCTCGACTTCTACCGTGACCTCTCGCCCCGCGACGTCCAGAGGGCGGTCTTCCTGCGGCAGATCGAGGTGGCTCTCGGGACCGACCTTCCCCTAATCGTCCACGACCGCGACGCTCACGGCGAGACCCTGGAGATTCTGGAGGAGGCCTACGGGGGCCGCGCCGACTCCGGGGGTCCACGCGGGGGGCCTTCCGGGGTCATGCACTGCTTCTCCGGGGACGAGGCGATGGCCCGGTCCTGCGTGGAGCTCGGGTTCTCCCTCTCCTTCACCGGGACGGTGACCTTCCCGCGGGCTTCCCGGGTCAGGGCGGTGGCGGCGTCCGTGCCGGAAGAAAGGCTTCTCATCGAGACGGACTGTCCCTACCTCGCCCCGCAGAGCCGCCGCGGACGCCGGAACGAGCCGGCCTACGTCGCCGAGGTGGCGGCGGCCCTGGCCG
>DPMO01000091.1 GCA_003541445.1 Clostridiales bacterium
TCATCACCGCCCCGGCCGGAGGAGTCGCCGTCGTCCCCGGAGGGCTCCGGGGAGAAGACGTCTCTCATCCCTGTGGTGAGGTGGATCGTCCCGGCCTCGTCGACCATGAGGGCCTCGACCCCTTCGAGGCCTTCGGCGAGCTCCAGGCCCCGCTCCGGTCCCAGGACGAACAAGGCTGTGGCCAGGGCGTCCGCCTCCGCCGCGGTGGGGGCGAGGACGGTCACGCTCACCACGCCCGGGACGGGCCATCCGGTCGACGGGTCCAGGATGTGGTGGTACCGCCGGCCCTCGTGCACGAAACAGCGCTCGTAGTCGCCTGAGGTCGCCACGGCCGTGCCGTCCGGGAGCTCGAGGACGCCCAGGAAGCCCTCTGCCCGGGGGTGCCTCACGGCGATGCGCCAGGGGTCCCCGGACGGCTTCGACCCGAGGAGGTAAAGGTCGCCGCCGGCGTCGATGACGGCCCGGTCCACTCCCGCTCCTGCCAGCACCTCAGCGGCCCTGTCGACGGCGTACCCCTTCGCGACACCGCCGAGGGCCAACGACATGCCCGGGCGCGCGAGCCTCGCCGTCCGGCGGGCGGCATCCCATGTCACATCGTGCCATCCAGTGAGGCCCAGGGCCTCTCGCACCTCCTCGGCGGTGGGGGGAGCCGTGCGCGGCCGAGCGGCGGAGGCGTCGTCCGGCCCGGCGCCGGAACCTCCGTTCGGCCCGCCGCTCGGTCCCGGGTCCGCGTCGAAACCCCAGAGGCGCACGACCGGACCGAGGCTGGGGTCGAAAGCCCCTCCAGAGACCCGGTTGACGTCATCCGCGATTTCGAGGACGGCGATGAGGTGGGCGCTGACGGGGACGTCGCGGCCGGGTGCCGCGGCGAGGGCCGCGAGGTGCGACCGGGGCCCTGAAGGGTCGAGGTGTTCGTGGATGTCCCGGAGGACGGCCATAGCTTCCTCGACGGCCCGGTCCGCCTCGGGGCCCTCCGCGGAGATGACGACATAGGTGCCCATGAGGAAGTCGGCGCTCCTGACGCCCGGCTCCGGCCGGTCCGAGGCCCTGAGGGACAAGAGGTCGACAACCTCGAGGCGCCCTGCCGCCGCGATCGCGGCCACCGCTACCAGGGCGGCGAGGACGCAGACCGCTGAAGCCGGCGGTCGCCGCGCAGAGTGGGCTCGACCGGTCATCTCCACGTCCCTCCGGTGAGGATACTTCGGGGCCCGCCGCCGCTTTCCATTCTAAGCGCGGACGCCCGTGATGAAATGTAGCCGACACTACAGTCTGGTGGAGGGACCGGTGGTAGCATTGAGGCGTCCACGTCCTCGGGGCCGTGAACACATCTCGTTCCCATGAAGCTCAGAGGTGTGTTATTACTGAGTCACAGGCAAACGGGACGGAGGGCGTGAGGTTGCCGGAGGACAGGTCCGAGGGGAAAGCCGGGCTCGAACCGAGAGACGTCTTCTTCATCATCGCCGTGCTGGCCGGGGCCGCCCTGGTCGCCTACACCTGGCTGGAGGGGCTTTCGGCGCTGTGAGGGCCAGGCGGACGGTCCTGGTCGCCGTCCTGGTCGGTCTCGGCGCCGTCCTTCATGCCGTGGAGGCGCTCCTGCCTCTTCCAACGGTCGTCCCAGGGGCCAAGCTGGGGTTGGCCAACGCCGCGACCCTCCTGGCCCTGGAGCTGGCCGGGCCCGGCGCGGCCGTGACCGTGGCGGTGCTGAGACCGGTCTTCGGAGGCGTCGTTTCGGGCGGTCTGCTTTCGACAGGCTTCTTCCTCGGCCTCAGCGGTGCGGTCGTCAGCGCCCTGGTGATGGCGGGGCTGTGGCGCCTGGCCGGTCCGGGAGCCCGGCGGGGAGCCCTGCGGGTCCCGGCGGAAGGCGGGGACTCGGCCGCCGTCGGGGCAGGGTCCGGCGACCGGCTGAGCCTCGTCGGCATCAGCCTGGCCGGAGGGGTCGCCCACAACCTGGGTCAGCTCGCCGCGGCCGTCGTCTACGTGGGAGCGGCGGCGGCTGTGACCTACGTCGGACCGCTGACCGTCGCGGGCCTCGTCTCGGGCTACATCGTGGGGCGGCTGGCGTCGGCGGCGGCCGGAGCCGCCGCGGTGAGGACGGTGTTCAGGCAGATGGCGGAAAGGCCGCTCGTGGCGGTCACCGGGAAAGGGGGAACCGACAGGTGTTCAGCAGGTTAGGTTTCTGGGAGCTCGCCGTAATCCTCATCCTCGCCCTGGTGATTTTCGGGCCGAAGAAGCTGCCGGAGATGGGCAGGGCGTTGGGAAGGGGCATCCGGGAGTTCAAGGATGCGGCGACCCAGCTCGCGGAGGACCTCAACGCCGACAGCAAGGACGGCAAGGCCGAGAAGGCCGAGGCCAAGAAGGAAGCCGAGGGTGAGAAGCAGGCCAAGGCCGAGGGAACCGGGTCCGGTTCCGGCGCTCGGGCCGGAGCGGCGGACGCATAGGCGGCACGGACGGCAGGGCGGACGCCTCCGCGCCGCCGCGGCGACGGGGCCAGGGGGGTGACATGGTGGCGGCTAAGGAGATGACATATCTCGATCATATCGCCGAACTCAGGCGGCGCCTCATCACCGTGGTCGTCACCTTCGTGCTCGCGATGGTGGCGACCTTCCCTTTCGCGGGCGACATCATCGACTACCTCACCGCTCCGGTCAAGGACGGGCTCGTCGTGCTGAGGCCGGCGGAGGCCTTCTACGCCCATCTCCAGGTCTCCCTGGCGGTGGCCGTGGTCGTCAACATCCCCGTCCTCCTTTACCAGCTCCTCGCCTTCATCTTCCCGGGATTGACCCCGTCCGAGAAGAGGTGGGTCTGGCTCTCCATCCCGCCCGTCATCCTGCTCTTCGTGGGCGGGGTGCTCTTCGCCTGGTTCACGGTCGTCCCGATCATCTACCGCTTCTTCATGGGCTTCACGTCCGAGGCGCTCCAGCCCTTCATCTCCGTGGGGAACTACATCTCGTTCGTCTCGGGGATAGTCCTCCCGTTCGGCATCGTCTTCGAGCTTCCGGTGGTCATCGCCCTCCTGACGGGGATGGGACTTGTGACCCCGTCCTTCCTCTTGCGCTACCGGAAGTACGCCGTGCTCATCATCTTCGTGATGGCGGCCTTCCTCACCCCGCCGGATGTGGTGTCACAGGGCTTCCTCGCCCTGCCTCTCATCGGACTGTTCGAGGCCAGCATCGGCGTTTCCAAGGTCATCCACCGCCGCCGGCAGAGGGCCCTGGCCCGACTCGAGGCGGAGCTGGCCGCCGAGGAGGCGGCGGTGGAGGGCGCGTCAGGCACAGGCAGATAGTCAACACTGTTTTGGGAGGTCAACCTGATGTTCAGCAGGCTCGGCCCGCTCGAACTGGTCATCATATTCGTCATCATCCTCATGATCCTCGGACCGCACCGCCTGGTGGGGGCCGGGAAGGCCCTCGGTAGGGCCATCGGCGAGTTCCGCCGCGCCGCGAAGGAACCTGAGGCCGGCGAGGCCAAGCCGGAGGCCGAGTCGGAGACGAAGTAACACCCCGGGCGCGGCCCCCCCTAGGTGTGCGGCGCGTCCTCCGAGACATCCGGGACATACTAGCCCGGGGTGACGCCAATGGGCGGCCTTGGGGCCAAGGTCACCATCGTCGGCGTGGGGGCGGTGGGCTCAGGCATAGCCTTCGCCCTGGCCTGGGGAGGACTGGCCACCGAACTCGTCCTCATCGACGCCGACCGCCGCCGGGCGGAGGGCGAGGCCTGGGACCTGGACGACGCCGCGGCCTTCATCAAGCCGGTCCACATCTACGCGGCCGACTACCCGGACAGCGCGGGGTCGCGGGTCGTGGTCTTCTCGGCGGGACAGCCCAGGGCCGTCGGGCAGTCGCGCCTGGAACTCGCGAGGACCAACCTCGAGGTGCTCAAGGAGAGCTTCCCGCGCGTTCTCCGCTACTGCCCTGACGCCGTGCACCTCATCGTGACGAGCCCTGTCGACATCATCACCTTCGCCGCCAACCGTCTGGCCGACATCGGGGACGAGCGGGTCGTGGGCCTGGGAACGGTTCTGGACACCTCCCGCTTCAAGCGGATGCTCGCCCGCCATTTGAGGGTCGACCCCCGCAACGTCCACGCGTACGTGGTCGGGGAGCACGGGGACCCGGTCCCCCTGTGGTCCCGCGTGTCGGTCGCCGGCTTCCACCTCGACGACTACTGCCGCGAGCAAGGACTGCCTCTCCCGGACCGTGCCGAACTCTTGAAGCCCATGCTCAGCAGAGCGGACGAGATCATCGGGCGCAAGGGACTGACGCAGTTCGCGGCGAGCATCGCCGTCGCGCGGATCGTCGAGGCCGTCCTGAGGGACGAGCGGTCGGTGCTGACCGTGTCAGGCATGGTGGAAGGTGTCTACGGGCTGGAGGGGCCGAACTGCTTCAGTCTTCCGGCCGTGGTGGACGCGCGTGGGAGGCACCGCCCCCTGCCTTTGGCTCTGAACGAGGAGGAGATGTCCAAGCTCAGGGAGACGGCGGCCCATCTTAGACAGGTCCACCGGGAACTCGGGATCGCCTGAACCTGCAGGGGGCCTCTGGCGGGGCCCCTGTGCATGTGTTCACGGAAGGGGGTGAGGAAGGCCGGTGCCCCACAGGCTGGAAGTCTACTGCACCGTGAACAACTGCCGCTACTGGGAGCAGGGCAACAGGTGCCAGGCTGACCGGATACTTGTCGTGAGCGACTCCAGGGCCTCCGAGGGCCCTGAATCCATCAGCTCTCTCGAGGCCTCGACCCTGGACGCCACGCCCACCGGCACGTGTGCGGAGACCTGCTGCAGGACCTTTGCCCCCGCAGGCGCCGGTGAGCGCGAGGAAGGGGCCTACCGCGCCTGAGCCGTCTCGGGAGGGTCCGGTCACAGCGTATGCCCGGAGGCCCGGCCTATGAGCCGGGCCTCCGGGCCTTCGACGGGATGAATCCCATGACCCGCTCGAGGTCGGGAATAAGGCCGTCTTCCACGGGCAACCCTTTCTTCCAGGATATGCTACCTAACTTTGTCCCCGTCCCACTAGACGCGACCTGCGGATGGAGGGTGAGGCCTGCATCCCGGCGAAAGTCTCCGGATGGTGTCGAACCGTACGCTGCTGTGGAGGTTGCCGGTTTGGCGGAGCTGGACCGCGCACTTCTGACCGTGCCTTCGCTTCTCCTTGCGGTGGTCGTGCTCACCG
>DPMO01000245.1 GCA_003541445.1 Clostridiales bacterium
TCCTCGGCGAGGTCCCTCTCCGCCGTCATGGCCGCCAGAGCCCCGTCGGCCGTGGCCGTGACCACCTGCCGGAGCTCCTTGGCCCTCACGTCCCCCGCCGCGTAGACCCCGGGAAGTCGGGTCCTCATGACTCCGTCGGTGATGATGTAGCCGTTGCGGTCGAGGTCGACCTGCCCCTCAAGAAACCCCGTCTCCGGGTCGAGTCCGACGTAGATGAACACGCCGTCGACTTCGACCTCCTCAGGGGGGCCGCCCGCGGGGTCGCGGACCCTCACCGCCTTCACGGCGTCGTCCCCCTCGATTTCGACAGGGATTCTTCCCATCATCGTCTCCACGTTCCCCAAGGCCAGAAGCCCCTTCACGAGCGCCGGCGCCGCCCGGAACCGGTCCCGCCGGTGGACGACGATGACCTTGGAGGCCAGCTTGGCGAGGAACGCCGCCTCGCTGACGGCCGAGTCGCCCCCGCCGATGACCATCACGCGCCGGCCCCGGAAGAACGGGCCGTCGCACGTGGCACAGTAAGACACGCCTCGGCCGAGAAGCCGCTCCTCGCCGGGTATCCCCAGCCGGCGGGGACGGGCCCCCATGGCGAGAACGACCTTCCGGGCCCTGTGGCCCGCGACCGTCTTCACGGGTGAAACCAGGTCGAGGTCCCCGCGCCCGGCCTCCCCGACGAGGAACTCCGCTCCAACGCGGCGCGCCTGCTCGTACATCCTCGCCGCCAGTTCGGCGCCCTCGATACCGTCGGGGAACCCAGGGTAGTTCTCGACACGGTGGGCGGTCGCCATCTGTCCGCCCATCTGTCCGCGCTCGATGACGGCCGTGTCAAGGCCGGCCCTGGCTCCGTAGATGGCCGCCGTCAGCCCGGCCGGCCCGCCCCCCACCACGAGCAGGTCCCACACACGCTCCTCGGGAGCTCCGTCCTCACCCAAACCTTTCACCTCCCGGAGAAGTCAGGAAAACTTCAAGAACATCTCCACCGCTTCCTTCGCTCTGGACATCCTGTCCTCAGGGGTGTCCGAACGTTCGTCCCGAAAGCACCTCTCCATGTGAAGAGCGATTATGAGGACTCCGACCCTGTTGACGGCCTCTCGGACGGCCGCCAGCTGGACCAGGACCTCGGGGCAGCCGCGGCTCTCCTCGATCATCCTCTGCACTCCGCGGACCTGCCCCTCTATCCGCCGCAATCTCCGGATGAGGTCGGCGTCTGTCACGAGTCGACCGTCGTGTGTCGGGCCGTCAGAGTTCACCGCCGTCCCTTCCCTCACGAGCCCCACGGCTTGGATGTATACCCCCCTGGGTATCTTCCCGCCCCAAGTCTAACCCTCCCGCCCGCCGCCGTCAAGACCTTGCCTTTGTCTCGGCCGGGTCGTCATAGTCTGCCACACCGTCACCTGAAGACAGAAAGGCACTCCCACA
Organism: Clostridiales bacterium; assembly: GCA_003541445.1. Taxonomy (GTDB): domain Bacteria; phylum Bacillota; class Sulfobacillia; order UBA995; family UBA9673; genus UBA9673. The sequence goes on from DPMO01000245.1 coordinate 1,420, forward strand.
CGAGAGCGCCCTTCCGCGCGCGCTTGCGCGTTGGGGGGTGATGAATGCCCGCGACTAGCTCCTGTCGACCATCCCGAACGTCTCGCTCACGAGATCGCCGTTCTCGTCAAGCTCCCGGATGACCACCCGTACAGCCCGGTCCTTTTCGACAGGCTCACCTTCCCCATCGAGGTAGTAAATCTCAGCGACCACGCCCCCGCCGGGCGTCTTTGCGCCGTCTTTCGCCCGATGAACCTCCTTCGTCATGACGTCATCTCCTGCTCCACGGGCCTCGCGCGAGGTGACGACCCGACCCGTCAGCTACGCCTGTGTGTAGAGTACTTGGCGGCAGGGCCTGGGAAATCCTCTTCGGGTGGGCGGAGACTCAACTCGACCCCCGCCTGGCGCGGAGCCGGCCTCCGACGACGGCGCTGAGCCGCTTCCTCCTGACCGGGGTGCGGTGCCGCCGGGCGACCTCCACCGCGTGCGCCACGGCCGCCGCGTGGGCCTCGACCTCCACCCTGTCGTCCAGGGGCGGGAGGGTGACACCCTCCCCGTAGCGGCGGGCGACGGCCCGGCCGATGAGCCAATCGGCGAGCCACGGGTTCTTGGGCAGCACAGACCCGTGAAGGTAGGTGCCGACGACGCTGCGGTACACGGCCCCCTCCGTGCCGTCCTCCCCGTTGTTGCCATGGCCCACCAGGACCTCGGCCAGTGGCCTCACCCCCGCCCCGAGATAGGTGCGGCCCGAGTGGTTCTCAAAGCCGACCAGGACCCGGGTCTCCTGGCCGGGGAGCAGGCTCCTGGCGACGACGTTCCCGATCATCCTCTTCCTTCCGGCACAGGTCTCCACGGCGAGGACCCCGATACCGGGCAGACGCTCCCCCCTCCCGGTCTCGTAGAACCGTCCCAGGAGCTGGTAGCCGCCGCAGATGGCCAGGAAGGGAACCCCGTCCTCCACGGCCTCCGCCAGGGCTCCTCCCTTGACCCGCTGGAAATCCTCACAGATGAGCTTCTGCTCCTTGTCCTGGCCCCCGCCCATGAAGAGGATGTCGAAGGCGGTGAAGTCCACCGCCTCTCCCAAGCCGACCGCGGTGAGGCCGACCTCGATGCCC
>DPMO01000138.1 GCA_003541445.1 Clostridiales bacterium
TCGGCGTGCAGGCCGGGCTCCAGTTCCGTCCCGTCGTCGAGCAGGACGGATGGTCGCACATCGTCGAGGAGGTAGGTGCCCCGGTGAAGGAGCTCGTACTTGGCCGAGCAGGGGCGCCAGTTGAAGGTGAGCTCCGCGCGGCGTCTCCGGTCGGGGTGGCGGTCCTGCGAGGCCATGAGCGGTGAAAGACAGTCCCTTCTCGGTTCGAGACTAGTCTGTCTCTCTCAGCCCGCTTTTCATCGCCGGCCGTCTTCTTCCTGCCGGAGCGCCCTTATCCCGTCCCGAGGGGTCGGGTCCCTCCCGGGCCGGCGGCCGGCGGTGTCCCCGTCCCGTGTCCGCTTCTCGGTCCCGCCTTCCGCCGCCTTCGCCGCGTCCAGACCATGAGCAGGAGGCCGGCAAGCAGAGCGATGACGAGCAGACCCATCTTCGTCCGTCCGGAAGGACCCGGGTTCGGGTTGTCGGCAAGGTACTCCGTGTATCTCTCTATCAGGTCCGGGACGAAGGTGCGGAAGGTCGGCCACCTCGCTCGGTCACGGCGGTACTCGTCAAGCACGTTCATGGTGAAGCGGGTCAGGTAGAAGCCCTGCCGGGCATGGAAGGTGAGCTCGGCGTCCACCTCCTTCGGAGTGAAGAGGTCCCCCGCCGCCAGGGTGGTCGCGGCCCTGACCACCTGTTCGTAAAAGAAGACCATCGTGTCGCCGTAGCGGTGGCGTGCCATGGTGTCGGCCACGGCTTCGTACAGAGGAGCCAGGGTCCCGGTGAAGGCCTCGGCGTGCTCCTCAAGGGCAGGGTTGACGAAGGTATGACCCCACTCGTGAAGGAGGAGCCGGGAGAGGTCGGTCCCCGTCGGGAACATGGGGTCGCCGGCGTGCGTCCCGGCCTCCCGTATGATGGTGAAGACGATGATCTCTCCCTCGGGTGTCGTGACGTGCGGACCGTATCCGCCGCCGGGGAACAAGCTGGGGGCGAGCACGACCCGGAACTCGGCCGGACGTTCGCCGAAGAAGTCCACGAGCCAGGTGACCAGGGTGTCCGGAGCGAGCTCGGCCTCCACCCTGCCGGCCCAGGCGGAGAACTCGTCCTGCCACTGTTCGATGAAGGAGAGGAACCCCGACTCCTCGGCCAGGTCCCGGAGGGCCAGCCGGAAACGCTCCAGTTCGGCCTTGTCGACAACCTCCAACACGTAGGGGCTGTAGTCGTAAAGCCTTTCCAGCCTGGGCAGCGGTCCGAGCGAGCAGGCAAAGACCGTCATTTTGTCGTAGCCGACGCCGGCGATGGACTCGGCTATCCGAACGGCTTCGTGGTTCCGGTACGGAGCGAGGAAGGAGGTCAAGGCCTGGTAGTACCGGTTCCCTCCGGAGCGGGGCCAGCCGGTTTTTGCCTGGTGGCTTGTGAGGGAGAGGACTCCGGCGACCAGTTCCAGCTCTGGCGAGACATAGACCGGCACGTCGCCCCCCTGGCCCTCCTGACCTGCCTGGAGGGCCAGGGGGAAGGGACCGTTGGCGAACACGGTCCGGGCCTCGAGGCCGGCCGGTGCGGCGCCCGAGGCCAGCACCACCGCTAAGATGACGGCTGCCCAGACCCGGCCCCAGCGGGAGCAGGCTGCCGGAAGCGGCACGGTAGGTTTCCTCCTGCGGTCTCTTCCTGGCATCTCGCGACTTTTGCCTCTCCGCGCCTCGTAGTTAGGGCCGGGGTTCCAGGCCGTCTTGGAATGGGAAAGGACGGTCCGGTATCCGGCCGCCCCCCGGTCCACTTCGGCTTGACCTCCCATGACGTTCTCGACACGGCCCTGTCGAGTCTTAGGTAGAGGCGGAACCAGAACTCGGCTGGCGTCTGTGTGTGCCGTATGGAGGAGCCCAGGAACGGCGTCGTCCTGGGGGCTTTTGGTCTCTAATAATCCTCGGCGTACTCGCAGGACGCTTTCGCGCCAGTCTGACTGGTCTCTGCCTGGGCGACTACCTCTCCATCGCGCATGATTACGACTCGGATGGAACCTTCACCGCCGGTCTTACGGGCGGCTATGCTTACAGAGATGATTCTAGCGTGTTGACCCCTTTCTGTCTTGTGCTTGAGGGTAACCTCCCAAGAATCGCGGTCCCACTCATCATACTTGAGGGGTATCCGAGTGAAATCGCCTTCCCATCCACCGCCGCCCAGGCTGCGCTTGACTTCCAGATGTGCCCACCAGGTCACGCCTGGGTCGGCCTGGACCGAGACGACGTACTCCGGCAAGCGACTGCACCCTGTCGCGGCCAATGTAAAGGAGACTGTCGAAACGAGAATGATAAGAAAAGCAAGAGCAAAGCGCATCTGGTCTCACCTCATGTAAAGCCTCTGTATCAGAGCTAATCCTCAGTATCCAGCAGAGTCCGAGCATGTTCATCTTCGTTCTGGGCAACCCAGGCCTGACCCTGCCACGCGAAAATCTTGGTGGTGCGCGTGAGATCCCCGGCTATCTTGTGGATAATAACCATCCGCCCATCCGGCCGTACAGCGACCAAGGGGTATGCATCTCCCGTCTGGAACCCTTCGACACTCTGGTAAGTCCACGCTAGTGCGGCAGCACGACTCTTGGAGAACTCGGCCACCGTACCATTCAACAGGGCATCCCAACGGTAGGTTTTCAACCCAGCCTCCTGGCATTTAGCGATAGCCTCCTGGTAGAACGCTTGCCACTCCAAGAATGCTCTCTTCTCCGCATCAAGCTTGGTAGCGGCCTCGGCACCATCGTACGCAACAAACTCCTCTATAAGCCAAGCCTCTTCTAAACATACCGGCATGTGGTCCTCAAGGGTCCATTCTTGCCAGAGATAGAGGTTTAGCGATAGTTCATCCACCTCGTTGTTTGGACCCCCGGTGTGCGACCTCGCGTATGACCTGACGCTGTGCTCCCCGTTGGGGGCCGTCGGACCAGACACCACCTTGATGCTGATACTTCCCCACATCGGTATGGCGGCGTAGGCAATCGCTGAGCATATAAGGATGAGGCATGCCATGCAGTGCTCAGTGC
>DPMO01000094.1 GCA_003541445.1 Clostridiales bacterium
GCCGGGGCGGGTGGTGGCACTCCCGGTCCCGCCGAGGGCGCGGTCGGTGCCGCCGGGCCCGCCTTCGGTCCCCTCGGCGCCGCCGGCGGCCGGGCCCGCCTCAGCCTCCACATGCGGATGGACCCCAGGATTCCGGCCGGGAAGAAGAGGACGATTAGGACGTAAACGACGCCGAAGACCAAGAGCCAGGCCCGGAAGTAGGAGCTCAGGATGCGGCCCAGGGGCTGGACGATGAGGGCCCCGATGAACCCTCCGGCCAGTGTCCCCACTCCGCCGATGACAACCATCAGGAGCAGGTTGATGGTCGTGCTCACGGAGATGAAGCCGGGGTGGGCGAAGTTGACGACGATGGCGTAGAGACCGCCCGTCAGCGCCGCCATCATCCCGCTGATGACCATGACGGCCAGTTTGTAGGCGAAGGTGTCGTAGCCGAGCATGGCCGCCCTGGTCTCGTTCTCCCGGATGGCCAGCCAGACCGAACCCACCGGGGAGCTGACCAACCGCCTGGCCAAGAGGTACATCGCTATCCCGAACACGATGGCCACGTAGTACTTCTGCACGGTGCCGCCGAGCCAGGCCGGGGTGGGGATGCGCGTGAAGCCGTCACTGCCACCGGTGATGTGGTAGAGCTTCTCGACGAGGATGTGGAAGAACTCGGCGAAGGCCATGGTGACCATGGCGAAGTAGACTCCCTTCACCCGCAGCGAGAGCAGCCCGATGACCGCGGCCAGGACGGCCGAGAGGGCCAGGACCACGGCCATGGCCGAGAAGAAGTCGAAGCCCGCGTCGCGCATCAGGATGCCGGCGCCGTAGGCCCCGACACCGAAGAAGAGCGCGTGTCCGAAAGACAGGATGCCGGTGTAGCCCATGAGGAGGTCGTAACTCATGGCCAGCACGCCGTAGAGCGCCGCCGACGTGAGAAGGGAGACGTAGTAGACCGACGGAGACAGCACCGGGAAGGCGAAGAGCAGGGCCAGGAGGCCGCCCGTCAGGAGCCGGGTCCGTTCTATACCGGTTCTCCTCGATATCTTGGCCACTTCAGACCCCCCTGTGGCCGAGCAGTCCGTGCGGCCGGACGAGAAGCACCAGGGCCATGAGGGCCACGTTCACGGCCACGGCCAGCTGCGGCTCGTAATAGCCCACGAACGACTGGGTCACACCCACCAGGAGCCCGCCGATGACCGAGCCCGTGAAGCTCCCGAGCCCCCCGATGACGACCACGATGATGGCGGGGAAGAGGTTGTTGAGGCCCAGCTGGGGGTAGACGAGGAGGAAGGGGCCGGCCGCCGCCCCGCCCAGGGCCGCCAGGGCGCCGCCCAGAGCGAAGACGCCGGTGAAGACCTTCTTCACGTCGATGCCCAGAGTGGTGACCATCTCGCGGTCCTCCACCCCGGCCCTGATGATGAGCCCGACCTTGGTGCGGTTCAGGACCAGGTGGATCACCAGCCAGACCAAGGCCCCGAGGACGATGAGGAATATCCGGTAGTGCGGGAAGGCACGGCCGAGGACCTCCGCGGACCCGGCGAGAAAGGCCGGCTTGGGATAGGGCAGGAGGGTGGGCCCCCAGATGAGCTTCACCGTCTCGTCGAGGACGAGGATGAGGCCGAGGGTGAGGAGGACCTGACCTACGGGGTTCCCGTAGAGCCGCCGGATGAGGGCCGTCTCGAGGACCACCCCCAGTACGGCGCCGGCCAGAAGCCCCCCCACCAGTCCGAGGACGAAGCAGCCGGTGAGCCCGTAGACGGTCATGGCCACGTACGCGCCCCACATGAACAGGGACCCGTGGGCCAGGTTGAGCACTCCCATCAGCCCGAAGATGAGCGACAGCCCCGAGGCGATGAGGAAATAGAGCATGCCCAAGGAAACGCCCTGAAGCAGCAGGCTGACAACCACCTTCAGTTCCAACTCGAAACCTCCCCCTAGGCCACACCGAGGTACTTGCGTCTCGTCTCGTCGTCGGCCTCGAGTTCGCTCATAGGGCCTTCGTAAACGGTCCGCCCGCTGTCAAGCACGTAACAGTGGTCGGCCAGTTCCGCCGCAAGGAAGAAGTTCTGCTCCACCAGGAGAACGGTGGCCTCCTTCTTGACCTCGGCCAGGAGCTCGGCCAGCCGCCTCACGGCTCTGGGGGCGAGGCCCTTCGAGGGTTCGTCGATGAGTAGCAGCCTGACCGGGTTCACCAGGGCCCGGGCAATCGCCACCATCTGCCTCTCACCGCCACTGAGAGTGCCAGCACGGCGGTCGAGGAGGGGACCGAGCTCCGAGAACAGCCCGACCACGCTCCGGAGCCGTTCGTCGTCCCGCTTCCTCTGCGCCAGGAAGAGGTTCTCGCGGACGGTGAGCCCGGTGAAGACCCCGTGGTCCTCCGGAACGTAGCCGATGCCGAGCCGGGCCACTTCGTGGGCGGGGCGGCCGGTGATGTCCCGCCCGTAAAAGGTGACCGTCCCGCCCGCGGGGGGCACAAGGCCCATGATGCTCTTCAGGGTGGTGGTCTTGCCGCTCCCGTTGCGGCCCA
>DPMO01000099.1 GCA_003541445.1 Clostridiales bacterium
ACCGGGGCGGGCGGGGGCGGGAACCGCGCGAGGTCGCCGACGACCCGCTTCATGACGGGAAACTGTGCGGCCGGATGGGTGGGCTCGATCCGGGCCACCGTCCCGTCGTCGCGGTGGGTGACCTCGTAAAAGGACGGGACGTAAACCCCTGGCACCCGCGCCAGGGCCTCAAGGAGGTCGCGGCGGTCGCCGTCGGGCCGCCGCGGGTGGGTCTTCCGCCATTCCCGGTAGGCCTCGACGAGGTCGCCCACCCCTTCCTCCCCTTCCCCGAGGAGGAACAGGTCGAAGAATGGTGCGAGAGGCTCAGGGTTGAAGGCACACGGGCCGCCACCGACGACCAGCGGGTCGTCCGGCGCCCGGTCCGCGGCCAGGAGCGGTATCCCGGCGAGGTCGAGGAGGGTCAGGACGTTGGTGTAGGTCAGCTCGTACTGGAGACTCACGCCCAGGAAATCGAACTCACGGACAGGCACACCGGACTCCAGGGCGAAGAGCGGAAGGCCGAGCCGGCGCATCTCTGCCTCCATGTCCACCCAGGGCATGAAGACCCTCTCCGCGACGGTGTCCTCCCGCGCGTTGAGGACGTGGTAGAGGAGTCCGAGACCCAGGTTGGACATGCCGACCTCGTAGACATCGGGGTACGCCAGGGCGAACCGGACCTCGACAGACCGGTGGTCCTTGTGGACGGCGTGGAGCTCACCGTCGAGATAGCGGCCGGGCCGGGTGACCCGACGGAGAACCTCCTCGGGGACGGGGAGGTCCGGGCCCGCCGGCCGGTCAGAATCGCGAAGAGAAGTCAAGGAACCGCCTCCGGGGTCATGGTCCTGTGCGGGGAGCCTGTCTAGAGCATTATAACCCAAACCCCGGCGGCTGGCACGGAGGCCCGTCTGGGGCCCCACCGGCACGGGGAACGTCCGCCGCGCCGGTCGGCCGGCGCCCGCGTCACGGGCCCTCCGAGAGCCCCTTCATCCGCATGGGGTCGACCGGCTGCCCCGAGACGATGACCTCGAAGTGGCAGTGCGGCGATGTCGCCTTCCCGGTCATTCCGACCTTGGCTATCTCGTCCCCCTGGTCGACGATGTCCCCGACCTCGACCGTGACCTCCGAGGCGTGAGCGTAGAGGGTGACCATCCCCTCGCCGTGGTCGATTTCCACCACCTTGCCGTAGGACTCGTCCTCGTCGACGAAGAGGATCTCGCCCCCGAGCGCGGCGAGGATGGGCGTGCCTTCGGGAGCCGCGATGTCGATGCCGGTGTGGAAGGCCACCTCACCGGTCACCGGGTCGGGGCGGTAGCCGAAGCCCGAGGTCACCGTGCCTCCCGGGACGGGGAAGATGAACACCGCGTCCCGGGCGGCGTCCTCCCCGGTTCCCCCGCCTCTCAGGCGGTCCCAGAGGTCAGGGAGGAACTTCAGGTTCTCGGCCATCTTGCGGCTCAACTCGCCCGACAGCACCTCCCGCGTCGCCGCCCTGAAGTCGTAGTCGGTGGTGAGGTAGTATATGAGCTCTTGCCTGATTCCGCTCAGAAGAGGGCTGGAACTCTTGAGAACGGCGAACCCGAGGAGAAGGACGAGAAGAGCCCCCAGGACTTGCCGGCCGAGCCAGGAGTAGTCCCAGGCGGCCGTCGAGAGGCGGGCCCAAAGCCCCCGGCGCCGGGGCCTCCGCGACCTGAGACGCCGGGCGGCCGGGGTGATGTAGCGCGGCGGTGTCCTGTACCTGCGGGGAGAGCCGAGCACGGCCACGACACGACCTTCCGGGACGGACTTGTCTCGTGTGGAAGTTATATGTGCCGGCCCGGCGTCTTTATGAGGACCCGCCGACCCGGGCCGACGCCTTCCATCCGGCCTTCCGCCGCGTCTGGGCCCGGCCCTCCGCAGGCCTGGCGTCTACCTGGGGTCTCTACCCGGCGGCGCGGTGCCTGGCCCCGTCCAGCAGGAGAGGAAGGTCCGCCAGCGGACCCCTGTGGTCGGGGGTGCAGGGGCGCTTCCCGCGGTGGATGATGTTGGGCTCCACCAGGTAGGTCACGATGCCGACGTCCTGGGCGGAGAGGTCCTCCTCGACGTCGTTGCCGACCATGAGGCACTCCGAGGCCTGACAGCCCAGGTGCGAGACGATCTCCTCGTAGTACTGCGGGTGCGGCTTGCAAAAGTGCATGTTCTCGTAGGTCGTCACGAGGGCGAAGGGCAGGTCCTCCAGACCGGCCCAGCGCAGCCGCTCTCGTATGGCGACCTCGGGGAAGACGGGGCTCGTGGCGATGACCGCCCGGCGGCCGCTGTCGATGACGGACTGGACGACCTCGCGGGCGCCCTCGACAGGCTTCGCGTAGCGCTGGAGCTTGGGGAACTCCTCCCGGTAGAAGGCCTCGAAAACGGGCATGAGGACCTCAGGGCCGACGTCGAGGCCGTCGAAGAAGGCCGCGGCGAAGGCCTCCGCGTTGGTGACCGAAGGGTCGAGGTTGTCGATCATCACCGTCGTGGACCTCATGAGCCTCGGTATGAACTGGTCCGGCCCGATATACCGGGAGACGCGGGCGGCCACCGCATCGAAGTAGGCCGGGAAGAACGCCTCCACGTCGACGTCGAGCAGGGTCCCGTCGAGGTCGAAGAGGACCGTCGTGATGCGCCCCAGGTCCGTCTCTCGAGCCTTACCCACCACCATGCTTCCCCCCTTGCCGGTGTCAGCCATAGGGTCGTCTCTTTCTCCAGCGGGGCCCCGTCTTCCTACGCCCGGACCGAAGAGCGAGGCGTCCGGACCCGGCGGGCTAGACAGGGCCGATGGCCCGCGAGAGGATGACCCCCGTCCCGGGGTCACGCTCCTCCCGCCGGCGGAAGCCGTACTTGTCGAAGAGCCAGTAGGGATTGGAGCCGGCGAGGTCCTCGTATCTTCCGTAGGCCTCGACATGGCGGAAGCCCGCCTCCCGAGCGCGGGCCGCGAGCTCGCCGAGCAGCGCCTCCAGGAGGAGCTCCATCACGGGGTGGCGGCTCTCGCCCGCAGCCACCTCGAGACAGGCGACCGTCAGGACCTCTTCGTCAGACCCCCAGAGGCCGCACACGAACCCCGCGCGGGCGGCCACAGGCCGCGGGTAGACCTCCAGGAGTCCGGCGAGCCTCTCCCCGTGCCAGACCCCCACCCCGAAGAACCCTCCCGGGAGGTCCAGGCTCTCCAGCCACCGCCGCTTCCTCCCCGCGCCCGCCTGGGCCGCCGAGGGCCGCGGAGCCATCCCCGACGGATGCCTCCTCAGGCACAGGTCGAGGCCTGCCTCAATCTCGTCCACCATGAGCGGCCGGGTGACGAGTCCCTCGAGGCCGGTCCGGTAGTCGGCCAATCTCGGAAGCGCTATATAGTAGGGAGTCGGCCGGTCCGCCTCCGGTCCGGTGAGGCCGGAAGCCTGCGGCCCGACGCCCTCCGGCCGGGCACTCCCCGGCGGCCGGCCGGTCCCGCGGTGCTCCGCCGGCCCCGGGTCCGTCATGGACAGGCTTTCCCCGCGGCGTGCAGCTTCTCCGCCCAGAGCCCTGGACACGGCATCCGCCAGAAGGCCCGGCGCGAGCGGGACTCCTTCCCCCACCGGCTCGCCGTCGACGAACACCCGCAGGAAGACGTTACGGACCAGGGGCAGCACGGGGGTTCCGACCGCAGGCCCCGTCGCGGCCGCGCCCCCGCCTTCCCGACCGCGACCGCGCGCCACCAAGCCGCCGGACCTCAGCAGCTCCCAGGCCCTCTCCGGTTCGTCCCACAGGTCGTAGGTCCGAAGCTCGACGTCGGCCGCAGCGAGCTCCTCCTCGAGCTCCGCGAGCCATTCCGAGCACCACGGGCACTGAGGAGAGTAGACGGCCTCGACGAGCGGCTTCCGCCTGGCACCGCCGGCGCGGTCGTACAGCGCGGCGGCAGCGATGTCGTCGTCGGTCGGAGGGTCGGACATCTCCCGGACCACGTAGAGCCGGGCGACCTCTGTCTCGCGCTCGCGCAGGTGCCTCATCACGGCCGTCAGCACGGCCGAGCCCACACCCCGGCGCCGGAAGGCCGGCAGGACGTGCACCCCGCCGAAGAGCTCCGCCGACTTCCCCCTCACGACCACGAGGACCGACCCGACCGGCCGGCCGCCGAGATAGGCCACGAAGGGCAGGAGCCTGCCCTGACCCTGAGCCCTCTCGAGGAAGCACACGGCCTCCTCCCGGGTGATGTAGCCCTCCCAGGTCCGGGCCATGATGCCCGCCGCCACCTTCAGCCCGCGAACAGGGAGGAGCCTTATCTCGAGCTCCGGGCGTGACGCGGGCCGCGGCATCTCCCCTTCGAGGTTCCACACCCACCTCAAGGCCTTTCCCTCCCTGTTGTCAGACTTCTCTGTCCAATCTTCCCCTCCTCCAGGCCGTGCCGCTCCGCCTGCCGCCTGCCTTATGGCGCGCCCCGCCACCGCGAGCCGCTGACCCGAGCGGTGAGTGCCTGCCGCCAGCCGGCGCTCCGGTCCGCGCCCTGGGGTGGGCGCCCGGCCGCCCCGCCGCGGGGCGAAGGTGTTCCCGCCCACGCGATGGAATAACCGGCTGGGGGAGGCGAGACACATGCCGGAAAGGTCGGAAACAGTGTTCGTCGTCGTCAACCCGGCGTCGGCCAACGGGTCGACGGGGAGGATGTGGCCGGCCATCTCCCGGCTCCTCCGGGAGGCCGGCCTTGAGCACGAGGCCTGCCTGACGAGCGGGCCCCTGGACGCCGTCGGCATCACCAGGCAGGCCCTTGCCGAGGGCTACCGCACCGTCGTCGCCGTCGGCGGCGACGGCACGGTGAACGAAGTGGTCAACGGGTTCTTCGACGGGGACCAGTGGCTGGGAGACGGGGCTCGACTGGGCCTCATCTGCCGCGGGACCGGCTGCGACCTCATCAAGACCCTGGGCCTTCCCAAGGACGACCGGCAGGCCGTGGAGCGCCTCAGGGCCGGCCGCACCAGACGCATCGACCTCGGCCGGGTCCGGTTCACGGGACACTCCGGCGAAGAGCAGGTCCGCTACTTCGCCAACATCGGGGACCTCGGACTCGGCGGGGAGACGGTCGCCCGGGTGAACCGGACGACGAAGGCCTTCGGCGGGCTCTTCTCCTTCCTCTGGGGCACCCTCGCCACCGTGGCCACCTACCGCAACAAGGACATCGAGCTCGTCATCGACGGCGGCGAGCCCATCCGCGGCCGGATGAACTCCGTCGTCGTGGCCAACGGGCGATTCTTCGGAGGCGGGATGGAGATCGCCCCCCAGGCGGTCATGGACGACGGCCTCTTCGACATCGTCGTCCTCGGGAACATCAGCCGCCTCGAGCTCGTCGCCAACATCAGCCGGGTCTACCGCGGGGCCCATCTCGACCATCCCAAGATAGCCCTCTGGCGCGGCAGGGAGGTCACCGTGCGGTCCCAGGACACCGTCCTCCTCGACCTCGACGGGGAACAGCCCGGACGCGCCGACGCCGTCTTCACCATCCTCCCCGGCCGGCTCGAGGTCATCGTGTGAGTGCGGCTACCGGAAGGTGCACGCCCGGTCCGGGAGGACCGTTCTTCACTCGTCCGGGAGACGGAAGGTGAGGACCGTGAAGACGTAGGTGTCCTGCTCCCCCTGAGGTCCGGACAGCACCCCGCTGCGGCGGTCTCCGAGACGCTCCAAGGCCTCCTGCAGGTCCCGGGAGAGGGCCGCCCATTCTTCCCGGGTCAGTCGCAGGACCTGGGGATTGAGATTGACCGGCGCCCCCGCCCCCGGTTCGCGGACGAGACGCCTGAGTTCGACCAGGCCGGGAAGGACGGTGAGTTCGATGACTCGCTGGATGCCTTCACGTCCGAGCGCCTCCGGGCTCAACCGCAGGGTCCGGGTCGCCGGACGGTACTTGACGCCGGCCACGTCGGTCTCGGCCGGAGGCGCCGCCCAGCCTCTCTGCCCCGGGGTGGACGGACCTTCCGGCACCGGCTCGACCAGCCCGGCCGCGAGGGTCTCGGTGGCGATGTCGGCGCGCG
>DPMO01000100.1 GCA_003541445.1 Clostridiales bacterium
TCTCCGGTCTCGCCCTTGAGCTGGCCGGTCCGGAAGCCGCCCGGGTCAGCGTGTTCCACCACCACGCCCACATGGTGTCCTGCCTGGCCGACAACGGCGCGGCCGGGGACGCCGAGGTCCTGGGGCTCGTCTGCGACGGGACGGGCTACGGGCCGGACGGGACCATCTGGGGGTTCGAGGTGCTGGCCGGGACGGCCGCCGGGTTCAGGCGCCTCGGTCACCTCGCCCCGACCTCCATGCCCGGAGGGGACAGGGCGGCCAGGCGTCCGTTCCGCGCCGCGGCGGCGCACCTTCACCGCACACTGGGGTCCGACGGGGTCGACCGGCTGGCCCGCCTCCACCCCGGCCGGAGGGAGGAGCTCGAAGCCGTCCGGGCCCTGCTCGAGGCGGGCCTGCGGGAGCGGAGCGGAGGGCGGTCGTCGCCTGTCCCCGGGGCCGTCCTCACCTCGAGCTGCGGACGCCTCTTCGACGCGGTCTCCGCGATACTCGGGGTCACCGCGGAGAACACCTACGAGGGGCAGGCGGCCGTCGAACTGAGCGCCCTCTGCGAGGACGACCCGTCCGCGGCCCTCGGGCCGGTCCCGGAGCGCTACCGGTTCCGTGTCGTCCTGCACGGGAAGGAAGCCGCCGACCGTGGCGGCCGTGCCGAGCGGGTCGACCGTGCTGACCCGAGCCTGCTGTTGCTCGACCCAGCGCCGTTCCTCGAGGCTCTCCTGGAGGACGTCGAGGCGGGACGGGTGGACGCACAGGCCGGGTCCCGGCTCTTTCTCGGCAGTCTTGTCGAGGCCATGGTCGAAGGGCTCGAGACGGCCTCGCGCCTGACCGGCCTCACGCGCGTCTGCCTCAGCGGGGGCACCTTCCAGAACCCCGTCCTGGTCAGGGCGGTCCGCCGTCGGCTGGAGGACCTCGGGTTCGACGTCCTGGTCCACCGGCAGGTGCCCCCGAACGACGGCGGCCTGGCCCTCGGCCAGGCGGTGGCCGCGGCCTGGATGGCGCGGGAAGAAAGGGTGATCTAGGATGTGTCTGGCGGTGCCGGGACGGATCGTGGACCTCGAGGGCACCAGGGCGACCGTGGAGCTGGGCGGTAACACCCTCCGGGTCGACGTCTCGCTCATAGAGGACCCCGCGGTCGGGGACTGGGTCGTCGTCCACGCCGGCTTCGCCCTGGAGAAGGTCGACGAGGAGGCGGCCCGCGAGACGCTGGCCGCGGTGAGGCGGCTCCTGGAGGTCGGGTCGGGTGAGTAGGGCGGGGGACTTCCGCGACCCGGCCCTGGTCAAGGCTCTCGTCGCCGAAGTGCGCCGGGACGTCGAGGCCCTGGGCCGCCCCGTCACCCTGATGGAGGTCTGCGGGACGCACACCGTGGCCGTGTCCCGCTCGGGCCTGAGAGGGCTCCTCCGGGGGTTCGTCGACCTGAGGTCAGGACCGGGCTGTCCGGTCTGCGTCACGTCCGGGGCGGACCTCGACCGCATGGTCGCCGTCGCCCTGACCCCCGGAACGGTCGTCGTCACCTTCGGCGACATGGTCAGGGTCCCGGGGACGGTCGGCACCCTCGAGGAGGCCCGGGCGGCGGGGGCCGACGTCAGGGTCGTCTACTCGGCCGACGCCGCGGTCCGGGCCGCCGCGGACGAGCCGGAGAGGCTCTTCGTCTTCCTCGGGGTGGGCTTCGAGACGACCCAGCCGGGCGTCGCCCTGGCTCTCAGGGAGGCCGACCGCCTGGGGCTCGAGAACTTCTGTATCCTCTCGGCCCACAAGACCCTCCCGCAGGCCCTGAGGGCCCTCATCGAGCCCGCGGCCGGGGGAGACGCGCGGGGCGGAGATGCGCCGGGCGGAGGCCGCGCGGACCGCCCTCGCCTCGACGGCTTCATCCTGCCGGGGCACGTCTCCGCGGTCATCGGCCGGCGGGCCTACGACTTCATGGCCGACGAGTACGGCCTTCCGGGCGCGGTGGCCGGGTTCGAGCCGGTGGACATCCTCGTCGCCGTGAGGGAGCTGGTCCGCTCGGTGAGGGCCGGCCGGGCCCGGGTCCTGAACCTCTACTCCCGTGTGGTGCGGGAGGAGGGCAACCCCAGGGCGAGGGCCATCGTCGACCGCTTCTTCGAGCCGTGCCCGGCCGAGTGGCGGGGCCTCGGGACCATAGCGGGGAGCGGTCTCAAGCTCCGCCCCGAGTGGGAGAGATTCGACGCCTCCGTGCGCCTGCGGGCGGCCCTGGAGGACGGTGTGGCCCGGGCGCGGGCGGCCGCGCGGAGGAGCGGGCACGACAGGCTCCGCCGGGCGTGCCGGTGCGGCGACGTCCTGCGCGGGGAACTGCTTCCCCCCGAGTGCCCCCTCTTCGGACGGTCCTGCACGCCGGTCCGACCGGTCGGGCCCTGCATGGTCTCGACGGAGGGCTCCTGTGCCGCCTACTACCGCTACGAAAGCAGGGGTGAGCGGGTGTGAGCGTCGACCGCGACAAGGGCCTGAGGGACAGTGCGGGGCGCGCGGACGGACGCCTAGTCACTCTCGCCCACGGGGCGGGGGGACGCCTCACCGCCGAACTCGTCCGCGAGGTGTTCCTGAGGCACTTCCGGAGCCGCCATCTGGCCCCTCTCGGCGACTCGGCCCTCGTTCCGCCGGGCGGCGGCCGCCTGGCCCTCACGACGGACGGGTTCGTCGTCGATCCGCTCTTCTTCCCGGGCGGGGACATAGGCCGGCTCGCCGTCTGCGGGACGGTCAACGACCTGGCCGTCGCCGGGGCGGCCCCCGCCTATCTCACCGCCTCCTTCATCATCGAGGAGGGCCTGCCTTTCGAGGTCCTGGAGCGGGTCGGGCTCTCGATGGCCCGGGCGGCGGAGGAGGCCGGGGTCGAGGTCGTCACGGGGGACACGAAGGTCGTGGAGAGGGGCGGGTGTGACAAGCTCTTCATCGTGACGAGCGGGGTCGGGTTCGTCCTGCCAGGGGCCGACATCGGCCCCTCGCGCGTGCGGCCGGGAGACCGTCTCGTCCTGAGCGGGCCTGTGGGACAGCACGGTGTGGCCGTCCTGTCGCAAAGGGAAGGGTTGGGCTTCGCCTCCTCCGTCAGGAGCGACTGCGCCCCGGTCGCCGGGCTGACGACCCGGCTCATCGAGGAGCTCGGTCCGGCTGTCCGGTGGATGCGGGACCCCACCCGCGGCGGGCTCGCGACGGTGGTCTGCGAGCTGGCCGAAGAGACCGGCCTCGACGTGTTCCTCGAGGAGGAGTCCATTCCGGTCCCGGAGGACGTGGCGGCGGCCTGTGAGCTGCTCGGACTCGACCCCCTGTACCTCGCCAACGAGGGCAAGGTCCTGGTCGTCGTCGAGGAGGCCGCGGCCGGGAGAGCGGTCGACCTCCTCCGGGAGGCCGGGCAGCCGGACGCGGCTGTCATCGGCACCGTCGAGAAGATCGTCGGCCGCACCAACCCAGGCGGGAGAGGGGCGGACCGGGACGGGCGCCCGGAGCCGCGCCCAGGGGCCTACCTCCGCACGCCCTACGGCGGGACCCGCTTCCTGGAGCGCCTCGCCGGCGAGCAGCTCCCGCGCATCTGCTAGCCGGTCAGTGGCCTTGATCTACTCCGCGGCAGGGTGGGGCCGAGAGCTCAGGAACCGGCGGACATGCACGAAGCGCTCACCGGGGTCGATCTCGTCACCGGCGAGAGGGTCACAACCGGGGAGTGGCTCGTCACCGCCACCCTCATCTTGGCCCCGTCGTTCATGGGCGGGAGCACCCTGCACCGGAGGCTACGGGCTGTTCGATGAGCTGATGCCCGGAGTGTGTCGTTCGGGGGATACCTTACAATGGCCAAGCTTCTTACTGTTGTTAAGAACCTTACATCCTATGATTCCGAACTTACAATCTATGCAGTGGAGCCCCTGGACCTGTGACTCTGAGGCAATAGTAGCGCATGAACCGGAAGAGGGCGGTCTGCCGCCCGAGGCTGAAGCTGTCGGAGCGGTCTATTTCCTTGAGGTGTTCATCGCCAGAGACTTTCTAGAAGATTGGGTGTCTGCGGAGTGTCGGGAAGTCTCAGATTGGGAGAAGTGTGAGCGGCTAATCCAATTTGCACTGTGTAATGCTTGATTGCGGGAGTCTAATCCATGCACCTGGCGCGTGCAGCCCCCGGTTTCCTGAGCTGGCGCAACTTGCCAGTTGAAAGCAAGGCGTCTTTGCGCTATATTCTCCTTCGCCTCGCAGCGGGGGCGGAAGGCCCCTCAGCGCGTGAACCGTAAGAGGGTGGTCTGCTTCCCGAGGCAGAGAGGGCGCACGGCTGCTCGATGAATGGTGAGCTCCCTCCCGCGCCCCGAGGCGGAACTTTCCTTGACACGTCAACGAGGGACGTGCTAAAATCAGGGTCCGAACAGAAAGTGAAGTTCGTGAGCACCTTGAGGACGAGATACAGGCGCCGCGCTCGTGGGCGCTGATTTTTTGCCCCGCTCTCGGGGCAGTGAAAAAGAGAAAGACGAGAAAGACTCCGGCTCCTTGAAAACTGAACAGTGGTGGAGAGCCGAAAGGCGGCGTGCCGGGTCCTGG
>DPMO01000006.1 GCA_003541445.1 Clostridiales bacterium
CCGTCAGCGCGGGTCGGTCGGCGCGTGCCGGCCGGGTCGGGGTGGGCAGGCGCCTTGCGGCCGACTCGACGATGGTCCCGAGCAGTTCGGAGCGGCTCATCCCCATGGCCCTGGCCATCTCACCGATGTAGCTGGCATGGAGATGCTCCTCGCGGCCCGTGACGATCTGGAGGCCGGCGAAGGTGTTCAGTTCCAGCACGGTCGGCCGCCCCCGGTCGTCGACCATCATGTCCACCCGGCCGTAGTCCCGGGCTCCGAGGGCCTTGAAGGTCTCGAGGGCCGTCTCCTTGAGCCGTTCCAGGACCTCGTCGTCGAACCTGGCCGGACAGTGGAAGATCTCTCTGTCCATCTTGTGCTCGTAGGTGTTGGTCTTCACCTGGTTGTACTCTATCTCGAGGGGCGTGAGGACCACCGGCCGCTCGCCGATGAGGCCCACGGTCACCTCGCGACCCTGCACGTACCTCTCGACGAGGGCTCCCTGGTCGAGGCGGGTGATGATCTTCTCGACCTGGCGGACGAGTTCGTCGTGGTCGTGGACGATGGACTCGTCGGAGATACCGGAACTCCCGCGTCCGCGCACGGGCTTGACGAAAAGAGGGTAGCTGAGAGGTTCGGGCGGCCTCCATCCGTTCTTCAGCTCGGTGAGGGGCACCACCCCTCCCGTGGCACGGGACCCGTCATCGACGACGAAGAAGGGGGCCGTCGGTATCCCGTGGTAGACCAGTATCTTCTTTCTCGCGGCCTTGTCCAGGGCCACCAGGTCGAGACCTGAGCCGCAGTAGGGGATGCCGGCGGCCTCGAGGAAGGCCACCTCGGCCAGGGACGAGGCATTGAAGACCAGGTCGAAACGGCCGCCGCCGAGCTCCTCGAGCATCCCGGCGAGGTCGTCCTGCCGCCAGCGGACGAGCTGTGCGTCGTGTCCGGCCTCGATGAGGCCGTCGCGGTGCAGGGTGGCCTCCTCCAGGGCGTCGTCGGGCATCGTCGTTCCGAGGTACCGGTTCTGCCATTCGACGTTGCGCCCGGGTCGCCACAGGACAGCGATCTTCAGGTGTCGAGCCATGAAACGACCTCCTCTCATGACACTCGCATGAAGCCGACCGGCGGGTTCCGGACGGACGGACAGCGGGTACAGCCGGACCCGCCGGGAAGGGGATGTGTTAACCGAGCAGGCCGCAACGAGAGGGATGGGTTCCCACGCGGCTGGGCCTCGGGGCGCTGAGGCCCCTGGGGCCGTCGGACCGGTCGGTCCGGCTCGGGCGAATCACCGTAGGGCCAGCACTTATATTGTGGACCTGCCTGTGCCCGGTGTCAACGGCGCAGGCAGAAGGGCCAACGCCCGCGCTTTCCGAGGAATTGTCCTGCATTTTGGTAGCCGGAAGGAACGACCGGTCGTTTGAGGAAACTGAATTGTTAGTCACCTGGTCGTTCCGGTCTCAGCCGGCTGTTCCGCGCGACGACCTGTGTGCGTCAGGGCCCGGTCCGGCTCAAGGCCCCGAGAGACTCGCCCAAAGGGAGAGGGGGGATGGCCGACCGCCGTCTGGAGCATTGCCGTGTGTTCCGGCAACCTGAAAGAGGACGACCCGTCCAAGGCAAGGGAGGGAAGCGTGTGCCCAGAGAGATACGAAAGGTAGCCATTCTCGGCGCCGGCGTCATGGGCGCGGGGATCGCCGCTCACCTGGCCAATGTCGGCATCCCCAGCTACCTTCTTGACATCGTCCCCCGTGAGCCCACGGAGGAGGAGAAGAAGAAGGGCCTCACCCTGGAGTCGCCCGAGGTCAGGAACCGCCTCGCCGCCCGGGGTGTCCAGAACGCATTGAAGTCGAGGCCTGCGGCGTTTCACGTGCCCGAGAACGCGGACCTCATCACGGTCGGCAACTTCGAGGACAACCTCGACTGGTGCTCGGAGGTCGACTGGATCATCGAGGTCATCATCGAGAAGCTCGACATAAAGAAGAGCCTCCTCGAGAAGGTCGAGAAGCACTGGAAGCCGGGGACCATCGTCTCCACGAACACCTCCGGCATCTCCATCAACGCGATGGTCGAGGGCCGTTCGCCGGAGTTCCGCCGGCACTTCCTCGGGACGCACTTCTTCAACCCGCCGCGCTACATGAAGCTCCTGGAGATCATCCCGGGCGAAGAGACGGACCCGGCCATCGTGGATTTCATCAAGGAGTTCGGCGAGACGGTGCTCGGCAAGGGCATCGTCATGTGCAAGGACACGCCCAACTTCATCGCCAACCGCCTCGGTGTCTACGGCATGCTCGAGTGCCTGAGGTACACCGTCGAGGAGGGCTACACCGTCGAGGAGGTCGACGCCATAACCGGTCGCCCCATGGGGAGGCCCAAGAGCGCGACCTTCCGCACGGGGGATATCGTCGGCCTGGACACCCTCTATCACGTGGCCACGAACGTCTACGAGTCGCTTCCGACCCCCGAGGCGAAGAAGGCCTTTGAGAAGCCGCCCATCCTCGAGGAGATGATGAAGAGGAAGTGGCTGGGGGAGAAGACCGGCCAGGGGTTCTACAAGAAGATCAAGAAGCCCGACGGTTCGAGCGAGATCCTCGCCCTGGACCTCAAGACGATGGAGTACGCCCCGCGGAAGAAGCCCGACTTTGCGTCGTTGAAGCAAGCGAAGAAGATACCCGACCTCGCCGCGCGGATGAAGATGCTGGTCTCGGCTGACGACAGGGCCGGCCGGTTCATCTGGGACATGACCAAGAAGAGCCTCCTTTACGCCGCCTCGGTGGCCCGGGAGATCTCCGACAACATCTATAGCATCGACAACGCGATGAAGTGGGGCTTCAACTACGAAATGGGTCCGTTCGAGACGTGGGACGCCATAGGCGTCCAGGAGACCGTCTCACGGATGGCCGCCGAGGGCCTGGAGGTGGCCGACTGGGTCAAGGACCTCCTCGAGTCGGGGAAGACCTCCTTCTACATCGAGAAGGACGGCAAGAAGTTCTACTACGACTGGGAGAGCCGCGACTACAGGCCCCTGCCGGCCGACCCGCGGATGTTCGTCCTCGCCGACGTGAAGAAGTCCAAGGGCGTCATCTGCGGGAACACCGACACGAGCCTCATCGACCTCGGCGACGGTGTGGCCCTCCTTGAGTTCCACTCGCAGAACCAGGCCATCGGCCCGGGGCTCATCGAGGGCATCTACATGGCCCTGGAGGAGGTCGCCATCCCCCAGGAGCTGGCTCCGGGATTGGAGCGGGTGCCGCTCGAGGGGCGGTCCCT
>DPMO01000244.1 GCA_003541445.1 Clostridiales bacterium
CTCTTCAGCCTCATGTTCGCCGTCTTCGGCCTGCCGGTGGGGACAGACGCCGACTCGACGGTCATCGGCCAGGTGATACCGGGCTACCCGGCCGAGAGGGCCGGGCTGGAGCCGGGTGACGCCATCCTGGCCATCGACGGCCGAGAGGTCGGGACCTGGGCCGAGGTCGTCGAGAGCATCGACTCCTCGCCCGGGCGGGAGATGGTCCTCCTCGTCCGGCGCGGCGAGGAGACCCTGACCTTCGAGGTCACTCCGACCGTCGACCCGGAGGACCCGGAAGAGGGCTTCCTGGGAATCGCGCCCACCCTGGTGTACCGGCGCGTGGGGCCTCTCGAGGCGATCTACATGGGCGTCACGGAGACGTGGCGCGTGCTCGTGGCCTGGCTCAGCGGGCTCGTGGGGCTCCTTCTCGGGCGAGCTCCTCTCGACCTGGCCGGACCGGTGATGACGGTGAAGTTCATCGGGGTCACGGCCAAGTCCGGCCTCGCCAACCTCATGTACCTGGCCGGCTTCTTGAGCCTCAACATCGGACTGTTCAACCTTCTTCCGTTCCCGGCCCTCGACGGGGGGCGGCTCAGCTTCCTGGCCTACGAAGGGGTGACCGGGCGGAGGGTCGACCCGCGCAAGGAGAGCCTTGTCCACTTCCTCGGCTTCGCCGCCCTCATCCTCCTCATCATCCTTGTGACCTACCGGGACGTCGCCAGACTGTGAGGTCGTCCGCGTTGGGAGAGTCGCGAGACCCCCGCAACGGCTCCGCTTCACATCATGTGCCCCGCGACCGCGGGCCTGCCGGAAGGCGGTCCCGGGCCGTGAAGGTCGGCCGGGTCGTCATCGGCGGGGGATGGCCGGTCAGCGTGCAGACCATGACGAAGACGGACACACGCTCGGTGAGGGCGACCGTGTCCGAGATCGTCCGGCTGCAGAAGGTCGGCTGTGACATAGTCCGGGTGGCCGTCCCCGACGAGGAGGCCGCCCGGGCTCTGGCCCGAATCGTCCGGGAGAGCCCTCTCCCGGTGGTGGCCGACGTGCATTTCGACCACCGCCTGGCCCTGATGGCCCTGGAGGCCGGTGTCCACAAGCTCCGGATCAACCCCGGCAACATCGGCGGGCGGGACCGGGTGAGACTCGTCGCCCGCGAGGCCGCGGCCCGAGGGGTGCCGGTCCGCGTCGGCGCGAACGCCGGCTCGCTCAGCCGTGAGGCCCGGGAACAGGCGGGAGGCGACACGGCCCGGGCCCTGGTGGAGTCGGCCCTGGGCCAGGCGCGACTTCTTG
Organism: Clostridiales bacterium; assembly: GCA_003541445.1. GTDB lineage: Bacteria > Bacillota > Sulfobacillia > UBA995 > UBA9673 > UBA9673. The sequence continues at coordinate 1,273 of DPMO01000244.1, forward strand.
AGGACTGCGGCCTGCGGGACGTCGTCGTCTCGGTCAAGGCCTACGACCTGGAGGTCATGGTCCGGGCCTACCGGGAGATCGCCCGGCGGACGGACTACCCCCTTCACGTGGGGGTCACTGAGGCAGGAGCAGGCCTGGCCGGCGTGGTCAGGTCGGCGGTCGGCATCGGCTCCCTTCTGCTGGAGGGGATAGGCGACACCATCAGGGTCTCTCTGACGGGCCCTCCGGACGAAGAGGTCCGCGTCGGTCGGGAGATACTCCTGGCGACCGGGCGGCGTCGCGGGCTTGAACTCGTCTCCTGTCCCACCTGCGGCCGGACGACGGTCGACCTGGAGGGGCTTGTGGCCGAGGTCAGGTCGGCTCTGGCCTCCCTGGACGCGCCGCTCCGGGTGGCCGTGATGGGCTGTGAGGTCAACGGTCCCGGCGAGGCTCGTGACGCGGATGTGGGCGTGGCCGTCGCGCGCGGCCGTGCTGTCCTCTTCGTCGCAGGTAGGGTGGTGAAGAGGCTCACCAGACAGGAAATCGTTCCGGCTCTATTGAAGGAAGCACGGCGTCTCGCCGGGGCGCCGCCCGCCGGCGCCGACGGTGACGCCGGTGCGGGCGTGGGCCGGGCCGAGCCCGCGCCCGGAGCCGCGGATGTCAAGGGCAAGGAGGAAGCGGACTGAACCGGGACAAGGACTTCGTCAAAGAGATAACCCCGAAGAGCGAGGACTTCTCGCAGTGGTACGTGGATGTGGTCACAAAGGCGGAGCTCATGGACTACGCCCCGGTCAAGGGGTGCATGGTCATCCGTCCCTACGGCTACGCCATATGGGAGAGCATCCAGGCAGAGCTCGACCCGAAGTTCAAGGCGACGGGGCACCGGAACGCCTACTTCCCGCTCTTCATCCCTGAGAGCTTCCTGAGGCGGGAGGCCGAGCATTTCGAGGGGTTCACCCCGCAGGTGGCGTGGGTGACGCGGGGCGGCGGTGAGGAGCTGGCCGAACCCCTGGCCGTGAGGCCTACCTCGGAGGCCGTCATCTGCTCCATGTACTCGAGATGGATACAGTCCTACCGTGACCTTCCCGTTCTCATCAACCAATGGTGCAACGTCGTGCGGTGGGAGAAGGCCACAAGACCGTTCCTCAGGACGAGCGAGTTCCTGTGGCAGGAAGGCCACACCTGCCACAGGACCGAGGAGGAGGCCGAGGCCGAGACCCTGGCCATCCTTGAGATCTACCGGGAGTTCGCCGAGGAGTTCCTGGCCATTCCGGTCATCCCTGGACTGAAGACCGAGTCGGAGCGCTTCGCGGGGGCGCTCAGGACCTACACCATCGAGGCCCTGATGTCCGACGGGAAGGCCCTCCAGGCCGGGACATG